>WQSW01000023.1 GCA_009787695.1 Treponema sp. | reverse complement strand
TTATACCAGTAAGATTCAGGATCATCAGGATCAATAACATAAGGATCATTTCCGGCGGAATGAAAAATTTTATCAATATCATTAATCCAGAAAACTACTCCCTGTTTGAAATGCCGCTCGTATACATCAAATTCTTTTCTTGCTGAAGATTTCAAACTTTGATCGGAAGGATTCTTGAAATGATTTTTGATAGAAGAAGAATCCGCCATGTTAAGCACCAGCGACAATTCACTGTTTACGGCTGTAGCCAACCGAAGCCGTATAGTTTCTGACGCATAAGACAGTTGTTGTTCAATATATGAACGGTTGGTTTGACGTGCGGAAATTGTATATACTGTAATGGCTGTCAAAGAAATAGCAAGAAAAAAGATACAGGAAAACAAAAGAAACGTTTTCTTTACAGGGTGTTTCGACATCTTATCGGAAATAATTTCCATTTTATAAACCTTGCAGCAGAAGCCGTATTAAAACTTCTAATACTAATAATATACATAAAAACTTACTATGTCAATAGGTTTTATATGATTTACAAAAAAATAATGAAAAGATACAATCTTTATTAAGTATGAAAAATACAACTGTAAAAAAATTAGAAGCTGATAAAACGCTTTCTGACAGTGAATTAGCCGGTCTTCTTGAAACTGATATTTACGACAGCTCTCTTTTTGAAGCGGCGGATCGGGTTCGCAGGAACATATATGGAACTGACGTATATATAAGAGGATTGATAGAATTTACCAACTACTGCAAAAATAACTGTTATTATTGCGGTATCAGAGGCGGGAATAATAAATTAAACCGATACAGGTTAAGCCATGATGATATTCTTTCCTGTTGTAAAACAGGATATGAGCTGGGGTTTCGCACCTTTGTACTGCAAGGCGGCGAAGACGATCACTATAAAGAAGATATTATTTGTAAAATTATTTCTGATATAAAAACAAATTATCCTGATTGCGCCGTCACGCTTTCTATCGGAGAAAAGACATATAAAAATTATAAAGCGTACTTTGATGCAGGGGCGGATCGATACTTATTGCGTCATGAAACTGCCGATGATGAACATTACAGAAAACTGCACCCCGAAAATATGAGCCTTGAAAACCGCAAGGAATGTCTGCACAACCTTAAAGAAATCGGCTATCAGGTTGGTTCGGGGTTTATGGCCGGCTCGCCTTTTCAAAAAACAGAACACCTTATAAAAGACATCAGGTTTTTACAAGAGTTAGAACCTGAAATGATCGGCATAGGTCCTTATATCACACATAAAGATACGCCGTTCAAAAATGAAAAAAGCGGAAGTTTAGAATTGACGCTGCGGCTTTTGGCGGTACTCAGGCTGATGTTCCCTTATGTGCTTCTCCCTGCTACTACGGCACTTGGAACAATTACGCCCGACGGGCGCGAACTTGGCTTAAAGGCAGGCGCAAATGTAGTGATGCCGAATCTATCACCTGTTAATGTCAGGAAACAATACTCGCTTTATGATAATAAAATTTGCACAGGCGAAGAAGCCGCCGAATGCAAAGGCTGCCTTGAACGGCGTGTAAATTCCGCAGGCTATCAGATTGTTGTCTCAAGAGGCGATGTTAAAAACGGCGCATTTTGAAAATCAAAAATCGAATAATCCGCAATTTTTTTTATTTGTTCCCAATCGGTTTGTGATGATTTATCGTATACGCCGCAAACAGTCATGCCGATATTTTTTGCGCTTTTTACCGCTTCTAGAATATCTTCAAACATTATACAATCACCCGGCGGTACTCCAAGTTTTTTCGCTGTTAATAAAAAAACATCCGGGCGGGATTTCCCGTAACCCGCTTCTTCGGTTGTGCATATAACGTCAAAATAATTGTAAATACCATGATTGTTAAGCGCTGATTCGAGCAGATTGGAAAACAAACTTGTTGCAATTGCTAATTTTTCACCGCGAGCTTTTAACATTGTGATGTATTCTTTTGCGTATGGTTTCATTTGAACTGTGTGCCCATAAGCATACTCTGCCATATTGATCCATTCTTGTTTTAAACCGTCAATGCTGTCAGATAATTCAAAACGGCGAATTGTATAAGCTGCCGCCTCGTCAAAACTCATTGAGTTGATTGCGTTTGCATAATCAGGCGGAACAGAAATACTTCTTTTTTGCAAAAAATCAATATCTACTTGATGCCATACATCCAATGAATCAAACAGAGTGCCGTCAAGATCAAAAATATATGCTTTCATTTTATTCCTTGAAAAATGGATTTTAATTCTTGCGCCGCCTTTGCTTCATCATTTTGTGAAACGATAGCGGATACTACGGCAATTCCGTCAATACCTGTTCCTTTAAAAAGCGGCACGGTTTCTTTATTTATTCCGCCGATTACAACAATAGGTATGGTGACTTTCGCGCGTATTAATTTAAGCTCGTCAATTGTAACAATGTTTGCATCCGTTTTTGTTCTTGTTGCGAACATTGCGCCCACCCCAAGATAATCCGCTCCCATTTCAAAAGCTTTAACTGCTTCTGATAAATTGCTTACCGATACGCCTACAATTTTATTTTGTCCGATTATTTGACGTACCGCATCGTAAGGCAAATCTTCTTGACCAATATGCACGCCGTCTGCATTTACAGCTAGGGCAATATCCGCTCTATCGTTTATTATAAGCGGTACATTTAAACGTGATGTAATCTCACGGACACGCAAAGCCATCTGAAAAAATTCTTTGGACGATGCGGTTTTTTCACGAAGCTGTACAACTGTGCAGCCTCCTAAAATAGCTTGTTCCACACATTTCTCAATGCTTTCTGCAAACATTAATTCTCTGTCCGTTACCAAATAAAGCGTATAATCAGCAACCCCTGCGGGGTGCTGTTTTGGTAAGGAATTTGTCTCAGGGTACTGCGTACCCTTCGCAATACAATCAATTTTATTTTTCATTATACTTTGCCATTTTTTCTATTGTGCGGGCATCCATAAGATTTATTGCGTCATGAAGCGCGGTTCTAAAACTTCCGTTACCTGATTTTCCCGCTTTTTTAAATGCAATTTCTCCTGCAATGCCCATGCAAAGCATAGCGGCAATAGCTGCTGCAAAAATTTCATTCGGCGCAGCGCCGCAAAATGAACCGATGAGCGATGAACACATACAGCCCGTACCTGTTTGATTACCTAGCATTGGATGTCCGTTTTTTATAAAGGCAATTTTTTTTCCGTCTGAGATAATATCAACAGCGCCGCTTATTACAACAACACAGCCAAGTTTATTGGCAAGGTCTTTGGCTGTTTGTCCATTGCTGTCTGTTTCATTCATATCATTTTCCGAAGCATCAACGCCTTTTGTTTGCGAACGCAATCCTGCAATAAAACGTATTTCAGAAATATTTCCGCGAAGAACGCTTATTTTAATTTCGTTTGTAATCTTTAACGCGGTATCGTTGCGTAACTTTGACGCTCCCGCTCCTACCGGATCAAAAACAACCGGTATACCTTTTGCGTTTGCCGCTTTTCCTGCGGCAATCATGGATGGGATTGTATTTTCATTAAGCGTCCCGATATTTATAACCAACGCCCCTGCAATGTTGGCAATATCCGCTACTTCGCCGATTGCATCCGCCATAACAGGCGATGCGCCGATTTCAAGCGTGATGTTGGCGCAATCGTTTACAGTTACATAGTTTGTGATGTGATGAACCAAAGGTTTTAACTCACGAACCTTGTTCAATAATGAAGCATAATTTTTAATCATTTCCTTCTCCTTTAAAATATGATTTATATAATTCATAAAAATGATGTGTCGGACCATTTCCTTTTCCGATTTTAGGTGCATGAATGATTGCGCTGTTTATATATGCTTTAGCATTTTCAACAGCTTTTTGAACGGAAAATCCAAGCGCTAAATTTGAAGCGATAGCGGATGAAAAAGTGCAGCCTGTGCCGTGTGTATGTTTTGTATCTACACGCTGCGTTTGATATTCAAAAAAATTTTCACCGTCAAACAAAATATCAGTCGCGTCGCCTTCTATGTGTCCGCCTTTAACAACAACATTACGGCAGCCCATAGCATGTATCCGTCTTGCGGCTTTTCTCATATCTTCCTGTGATTTAATAGTCATTTCTGAAATTTTTTCAGCTTCCGGTATATTCGGCGTTATTACATCCGCTAAAGGTAAAACTTCTAAAATCAGCGTATCAATAGCAGACATTTCCATAAGAGCGCTGCCGTTTTTCGCGTACATTACAGGGTCAATTACAATATTACAGGGCTTCCATTCTTTCAGCTTATCCGCGACAGCTAACATCGTTTCGCGGCAGGAAAGCATGCCGATTTTTACAGCATCCGGCGGAATATCTTCAAATACATCATCTATTTGCTTTTGAATAATATCAGGGCGGATATCCTGATAATCTGTTACACGAAATGTATTCTCTGCAACAACCGATGTAATAACCGTCATTCCAAATATGCCATGCGCGGAAAATGTTTTTATATCCGCTTGTATACCTGCGCCTCCGCTGCAATCAGACCCCGCAATACTAAGCGCTTTCTTCATAATTACCTCCATAAAAAAAAGGCGCAATCCATACATTAGTAGGAAGCGCCTTGCATCTGAAATGCCGGTTTCTTTATTTGCTTCCTACGCTGGTATTAACCAACAGGTTCAAAGGGTCAGGTTTTACCTTCTCAACTCAAAAGCGGTTTAGCCGCAAGAGTCCCCCTGCAAACACAATATTTACTTAACTGTAGTAGAAATATATGTTTTATGTCAAGCAGTATTTGTTAAAATAAAAAACTTTTCAACACTTATACTCTGCTTCAAAAATTAATTTTCTCTCCGCTTCATTTTCATCCAAATAATAAACAACAAACTGCGGAGGAGAAGGTGAAAATATTTTCTTCCACCATTTTGTTTCTTTAACCAACTCTGAAGAAATTATTTTTTCTTTAGAAATAAAAATCGTTTTCTCTTTGGGTTTTTCCATGCCTTGAGTAAACATCGTTGTAAATGCATCGATCCAGCTGTTCTGCGGAAAATGATGAAAACGAAAGCCCCCCGATGTTGTAATAATCAGCCCCCAAATGCCGCCCCATTTGTTATCATCAAATTCCTGCCAGCCGCAAA
This sequence comes from Treponema sp., assembly GCA_009787695.1. Taxonomy (GTDB): domain Bacteria; phylum Spirochaetota; class Spirochaetia; order Treponematales; family Breznakiellaceae; genus WQXQ01. Next base: position 38,824 of record WQSW01000023.1, on the reverse strand, counting down.
CATACTTTCCCAACCCGCGCCCTAAAACTTTTTCGCCTGTTTTTTCTTCGTATTCCTGCCAGAATGTGTCAGCGTTTTTTTCCTCTTTTTTTCCAAACAATTTTTTCTCCGTTCATTATTAATCGATCATCGTCCTTGTTGCAACTACATCAATTTTTTCTCCGTTCCAATCTGCGATTATTATATCACCGGTTTTTACAGGAAGGGAAATTTTTATTTTGTATATATCTTTTAAAATATCCGGGATTTTTTCTTTTGGACAGGGAGAAGATGTTTTTACAGGAATACGCCGCACCGAGCTGTGTTCATTTTGGAATTTTTCTTCTATTAAGCACGTAGCTGTCACTACCCGCTTTGGTGAACGTATTTCTTCGCGTGCATAGTTTACTCCTCTTGCACAGCGGTTTCCCGTAACGGAAAGATTGTCAGGAGAACTGTCATCTTCTTGCACTTCAAGCGAGCATCCTATCGGGCAAACAATACACGTTAAGTTTCGCATAACTTTTCCTTATATAATATTAAATTCTAAAATTGAATTTGAATTAATTTCTGTTGATTCAAAATCTTTCGGACCTAATTTAAAACTTATCATTTCCGATGGCTGTATATACCTTTCCTTTTTACTTCGGATCACTTTGTTATCTAAACGTAATTCAATAATTGCATCGCTTTTTACTATCATAGAACGCATATAGATTATATTTTCCAGATCAGGAGAAATTTGCGCGGGTGTCACGTAACGCACATGCGTTCCCGTCTTGGTGCGAATCTGCAAAGCAGGGCGTACACCCCGCAGCCACTGCACTGCATTTCTTCCTGCACGGCGGCTTTCTTCGCAAACCCAATCAACTAAATCGTGAACATGAAGCACATTGCCGCAGGCAAAAACTCCGTCCATATTTGTCATTAAAAAAGAATCTACTACTGGTCCGTTTGTAACTGAATTTAACTCTACGCCTGCGGTGCGGGAAAGTTCGTTCTCTGGAACTAATCCTACCGATAAAAGCACTGTATCGCAATCGATACGGAAACTATCTCTTTTAACAAGGATTCCATTTTCAATCGGTGTTACTTCAATTCCTTCGACACGATCATTTCCGTAAATACAAGTTGTTTGCGATGATAAATAAAGAGGTATATCAAAATCACGCAGACACTGAACTATGTTACGTGTAAGACCTGCAGGGTACGGCATAATTTCTACAACAGCCTTTACATTACAGCCCACCCAGCTCATGCGGCGCGCCATAATTAAACCGATGTCGCCTGAACCGATAACAACAACTTCTTTTCCCGGAATATAACCTTCAATATTTACAAGACGCTGTGCAAGCCCTGCTGTAAATACTCCTGCAGGGCGAGAACCGGGAATACGAATGTTTCCCCTGTTTCGTTCGCGGCATCCCATTGCAAGTAACAGAGCGCGTGTTTTTATTCTTATTGCACCTAACGGTGAAACACAGCATAAATCTTTGATTGATGAATCGCTTGCGGTAAATTGTGTAACAGTTGTATTAAGATATACAGCAATTTTTGATTTTAAAACGCGTTCGATAAATTTATCGGCAAACTCAGGTCCTGTTAATTCTTCTTTAAATTCATGAAGACCAAAACCGTTGTGTATACATTGCATCAATATGCCGCCAAGATGATCTTCCCTTTCTATAATTGCACAAGTGAAACCTTCGGCTTCCAGTTCAAGTGCGGCTGCCATTCCTGCAGCCCCGCCTCCGATTACAACTGCATCGTATTGTAAATCTTTCATAAAACACCTTCTAATATACGGCTTTTACCGCCGTGTTTTGTAACTTCGTCCCATGAAAGACCTGTTTCCCTCATTATTATTTTTATAATTTTATAAGTGCAAAATCCTCCCTGACATCTTCCCATTTGAGCGCGGGTAAAATATTTTACACCATCTAAAGTTGTGTGACCTAACTTTACAGCTTGTACAATCTCAGCTTCGCTGACATTTTCACAGCGGCAAACAATGTTGCCCCAAGCGGAATCTTTTTCTATTAAATTATCCAGTTCATCAAGATTTAATTCTCTTGCTAAGGGACGGTCATCAATATACGGATTCCAATTCGTTTTTTCTGTTAAACGCAATCCCATATCAAGTAAAATATTTTTTACATATTCACCGATTGCAGGAGCGGCGGTAAGACCGGGACTTTGAATACCTGCAACCTGTACAAAATTAGGCGCTTTCGCAGATGCTTCAATATAAAAATCATCGCCTAAACACGGGCGCAATCCTGCAAAATTAGCAATCGCATCATTTTGACTTAGCGAAGGTATTATCATCTTCCCGGACTGAATAATATGATCAAGATTTTTTACAGTTGTAGAAAAATCATTTTTATCTTCGGCTTCATCTGCTGTAGGACCTACAAGCGCCGTACCTTCTACAGTAGGAATAACTAACATTCCTTTTGAAACAGATGTCGGAACAGGAAATACAACTCTTGACGGACAGGCTTTTGTCAGTCTGTCTAACAAATAATATTCGCCTTTTCTTGCGGTAATTTTAAAATCTTCTGCATTAAATATTTTAGAAACTTCATCTGCATAAAGACCTGATGCATTAATCACATAACGCGCTTTTATTTCTCTGTTGCCGTCCTCTTCGCTGATATTCCAAAAATCACCTTTTCTGTTTGCTTTACAAACTTTAAAATTTGTAAACAGCGCCGCTCCGTTTTTTTGTGCTGACTCAACTAATGCAAAAACAAAACGATAAGGTTCGATAATTCCGCCTGACGGCGCATAAAGACCTCCCACCGCATCAGAAGATAGTTTCGGTTCAAGCTCTAGAATTCTTTGACGCGAACAAAGTTCAATCTCAGGACAATCATTCTCTTTCCCTTGAAGATACAAATGTTCTACAATTTTCATTTCATCTTCATGAAGAGCAGCTACAATTATACCGCAACGCCGAAACGGAAAATTTAATTCACGTTTTAATTGATCAAACATTAAATTGCCTTGTATCTCAAGACGCGCTTTTAAATATTTTTTGTTATGATGAAAACCGCCGTGAATGATTCCTGAATTTGCTTTGGATGTTCCGAAAGAAACATCTGGGGCTTTTTCCAGAATTGCAATTTTAATTGAGTACATCGAAAGACGGCGGGCAATATTCGCTCCTGTTACTCCGCAGCCGGCAATAGCAATATCAAATTCCATACAAACCTCTATAATCATTTAAAACAAACAAAAATAAAGCTGCAAAATTTGTTTTCTAATCTTATTATATGGTCTAATATGAAGAAATACTATATAATAAAATAATGAAACCTGCAAGAAAAAGGCTATTTATCGGTACAAAAACCAGTCCCAAAGAACGGGAAAAAATGATCTATTTGGCTGTCGAGAATGAGTGCAATACACTTGTTTTTTCTTTAAATGATAAATTTTTCAGAAGCAAAAATAAAAAGTATATTAAATTGATAATGACTTATGCGCTTAACATAGAAGCAGGCGGACGCGACCTGCCGTTGTTGTTGCCTCCCCGTTTATTTGCCGCAGACCGAGAGCTGTTCCGTATGGAACACGGCAAACGCGTAAAAAAATTTCATTTTTGTGCAACAAACCCAAAGACTACAAAAATAATCAGCGAAAACGCTCATATTTTATTTGAAAGAGTTTTAGATAAAGTAACGCCTCCGCGCATCTTCCATCTCTTTCCTGAAAAAGCTCATGAAAACACTTGGTGCGCGTGCCCTGCCTGCCGCGCATTCAGCCCTGCAGAACAATATCTTATCGCGGTAAATTCCGCAGCAGACGCATTGGCAAAACTCGATGCGGATGCACGGCTGCACTACATTGATTACGATACAGAACCGGAAGCGGAAGGAATATCGCCAAGAAAAAATGTAATTGCAGACCCTGTTTCTGCGGATAATGCAGCGATTTGACAATCATCAATTTAGCGTTACAATAGAAATATGTAAATATTTTTTAAGATTTTTATAAGGAGAAACTAAAATGGCGATAGCAGAAAAAATACAAGATGAAACACCGGCTGTATATTCTCTTGAAGAACCTCGTTTTGAACGTCTTTTCGGTGTAGAGTATGCAATGAGCTCTCCTAGTTTTAAACATCAAGTTTCTGTAGGACGGCTTTTTACCTTGCTGGATTCACAGTTATCTATCCATAATTGCAAAACAATTGTCGCGCCATTCGATGTTTATCCTCTTTATGATAAAGGCGACGAATACACTCTTGTGCAGCCTGATGTTTTTCTCTCTTGTGATAATTCAAAATTAAAAGAAAACTGTTATAAAGGTTCTCCTAAATTTATTATAGAAATTTTATCTTCTAATAGATCTCACGACATGGTCACAAAATTAAATCTTTATGAAAAAGCGGGAGTCAATGAATATTGGATCATAGACCCCGAAGAGCAAATCATCATCACTTTTGAATTGGTTAATGGAAGGTATGTATGCCGGAATTACCTTGGAGAAGATGAGGTGACACTGGTTACTGTTCCGGGCTGTACAATTGATTTTAAAAAGGTTTTTGCCGATTAATTTAATTTTTTTCCTTGTTGTATCAATTTTTAAATGATATAATTAAACCATGAATGTAAATTTTTATTCACTCGGCGCAGCCGAAGAAGTAACAGGCTCAAAGCATGTAATTGAGATTGACGGGTTAAGTTATCTGATTGATTGCGGCGCTTTTCAAGGTTCCAGAGCAGAATCAGATCGCAAAAACAAGGAATTCGGCATCGCGGCGGATCGTATTGAAGGTGTAATTTTAACACATGGTCACCTTGATCATTGCGGTCTTTTGCCGTTACTGACAAAGAAAGGTTATAAAGGAAATATTTATGCCACCCCTGCATCAAGAGATATTGCAAGTTTAATCATGATGGATTCCGCTAACATTCAAGCGCGTGACGCGAAATATTTAAAAAGTCAGGCGCAAAAGAAAGGCGAAAAATTTGACTGGACGCCTCTTTTCACTGAACAAGATGCAATTCAAGCTATAGGGCAGACAATCGGTATTTCGTATAACAGACCTATGCATATCGGCGACGGAGTAAGCTTTGAGTTTTATGATGCAGGTCATATACTTGGTTCTGCGATGGCTTCGATAAAAATTAAAAAAGGCAGTGAAGAAGTAAATATTCTTGCCACAGGCGATTTAGGGCGCAAAGGCAAACCGATTATCCGCAATCCTGCAATTGTACAAACAGCCCCGGACTATATCATTCTTGAAAGCACATACGGTGATCGCCGCCATGATTCTACAGACGAGGCGCTTGATAAACTCACTAAAATGGCAAAGCGTACCATAGAAAAAAAAGGAAAAATTTTAATTCCTGCATTTGCTATTGAACGCACACAAGAACTTGTTTATTATTTTCATCTTATGGTTGATGACGGAATAATTCCTGAAATACCGATATTTGTTGATTCTCCTATGGCAACAAATGCGACAACAATTTTTCAGGTTCACCCTGAATGTTACGGCGAAGAAATTAAAGAAGCTTTTATTAAACATCATAAAAATCCGTTTGGTTTTAACAGTCTTCACTTTACGACAAGCGTTCAGGAATCAAAAGCATTGAACGATTTGAAAGGACCTCTTATTATAATTTCAGCAGACGGAATGTGCGAAGCGGGACGCATCCAGCATCATTTAATTCACAATATAAGAGATCCAAACACCACTATAATGACAGTCGGCTACATGGCAGAAAACACATTGGGGCGGCGTATCCGCAACCGTGAAAAAGAAGTTAAAATTCACGGCGAATGGTTCAAAGTAAACGCGCAAGTAGAAGAAATAAACGCATTCAGCGCTCATGCAGATTATTTTGAAACACTTGAATGGTTAAAGGCGACAGACACTTCACGCTTAAAAGGTATTTTCCTTGTTCACGGCGAAAAAAAATCTCAAAACTTTATGAAGAAGTACCTTGAAGAAAACGGTTTCCCGAATGTAGAAATAGTAAAGTACGGTAAAACCTACGAGTTGCATTAAAAAAGGATTTTATACTTACAGAGTTTGTAAAGACAATGAATAAATATTTTTCATCATCAGACGAAGTCTTTGAATGGCTTTCTAAATTTATTAATCTAGAGCGCGGACAAAAACCAAAAAGTTTTCTTCTTGACAGAATGATAACTCTGCTTGAGCTTGCAAACCGCCCCGATAAATGCGCGCCTTCTATTCATATTGCAGGCTCTAAAGGAAAAGGTTCAGTAACAAGCATGTTATCTGCCATGCTGACTGCCGCAGGTTTTAAAACAGCGCGTTATATGTCACCTCACGTTATTAATATAAGAGAGCGCATCTGTTTAGATGCACAATATTTTGATGAAGAAATTTACCGTAGCGCAGGCGACGAACTGCGGCACATCGTTGATGTTCTTCTTCCTGCCGCAGCCAATCCTCTTTTTGATACAAACAATGACGGATGTGAGCCGACATTTTGGGAACTATTAACAATGCTTTTTTTCCTTTGTGCACGCAAAGGAAAATGCGATGTAATGGCAGTAGAAACAGGCATGGGCGGAAGACTCGATTCCACTAATGTGCTTGATCCTTTGGTCAGCGTTATTACATTAATCGAATTGGAACACACAAGTATTTTAGGCGATACAATAACGGCGATTGCAGGTGAAAAAGCCGGAATAATTAAAAAAGGAAGACCTCTGATTCTGGCAAAACAAAACGAGGATGCATATAAGATTTTTAAAAAAATATCTGAGGAAAAAAACAGCGAGTTATTTTATTTCCCGGAAATTGCAAAATTATCTGATATTAAAATCTCTTCACAAGGCACAGAGTTTTCTTTATCAATTAATAACCCGTCATTTAAAATAAAAGATTTATCATTCTCCATCCCCATACCGGGAAAAGTACAAGCAGAAAACGCCGCTCTTGCCATTGCCGCATTAAAGATCGCTTTTCCTCAAATGGAAAATAACGCAAACTCTGTTTGTGCTATAAAAAAAGGTTTAGCAAATTTAAAAATACCAGGGCGTTTTGAAATGATTACGCCCGCTTTAAAACAACCTTTTATTATTGACGGCGCTCACACTCCGGAAAGCCTTGCCTTGTGTATAGAAACTTTTTGCTCTCTTTACGGAGAAGGCGGCATTCTCCTCTTCGGCTGCGCGGCAGATAAAGATTCGGCAGCAATGGCAAAGATAACACATTCTCATTTTGCAAAAATTATTATCACCACGCCGGGAACTTTTAAAACAAGCAATCCGTTAAAAGTTTACGAAACTTTTGTAAAAACAGCGGGACAAGAAAAAACTGAGTTAGTTAAAGATACGCAAGAAGCAATAAAAAGAGCGCAGAAAGCGGCAGAGGCGCAAAATCAAGAAGGAAAGATGCTTCCAATATTAGGGACAGGGTCTTTTTATTTGGTGGCAGAGATTAGAAGATTTATTATAAATGAATAATTTAACTGTGAGCTGTTTATCTATCTTTAATAAATTAAAAAATTATTATAAAATAAATACATGAAAACATTATCAGAACAAAGATATTCAATACTTGGTCCAAGAGTTGTAAAAGCGCTGCAATCCCGCTCATTCGAAGCTTACTATTTTGATGAACCTTCGCAAGCGGCAGAGAAAATTGTCTCTCTCATTCCGAAAGAGCATCTTGTCTCATGGGGCGGATCAAAAACACTTGTTGATTTAGGTATTCAGCAGCGTCTTGAAAATGACGGCTTTAATCTGCTTGACAGAGACAAAGCCGCCTCTCCTGAAGAGCGGATGGAAATAATGCGCCGCTCTTTGTTATGCGACACTTTCCTTTCAGGAACAAACGCCGTAACAGAAGACGGTCAGCTTATCAATATTGACGGTTACGGCAACCGCGTCGCCGCGATGATTTTCGGTCCCAAACAGGTGATAATTGCCGCCGGCATGAACAAGGTCGCTAAAACTTACAAAGACGCTCTTTCCCGCGCAAGAAATACCGCAGCCCCCTTAAACATTCAGCGTTTCCCCAAATTAAAAACTCCATGCAGCGAAACCGGCACCTGCGCGGACTGCCTTTCCGGTGACACAATTTGTTCGTATTTTGTTACAACGCGCTTTTGCAAACCCGCACAGCGGATTAAGGTTATATTGATTGGGAAAGATTTGGGTTTGTAAGAGGGGAAAGAGAAGAATTTATCGCGAAGGCGCGAAGGAACGCAAAGATCGCAAGGATGTTGTTTGATATGTTTGCGGTCTTGCGAGAAATATTTTAATTTTCTATTCTATCGTTAAAATATTTTCTGTAATTTCTGCGTAACCGCTGTTATTATAACCTTCAACTTTCATCATTGCTTCGTATAAGGTCCCTTGCATATTTAATCCTGCCTTTTCCCATTCAGCAAAATGTTTAGTAACTGATATTGTTCCGCTTGTGCGTTTATCTGTGCGGACGCTGATATACTGGGTAAAATTATATAAGCCGGAACCTTGTATTGCAGGCGCATTTTTCATATCACGAGTAAATATATCATATGTTCCTTCGCCGGCAATCGTGAAAGAACCTTTCTTAGTGCCTCCGCTTCCGGGATGATAACCGCCTAAATAATTATCTACTATGTAGTATTCAACCAATGGGTTTTGCGTCCATCCGTAAATACTTAAATATGATGCACCGCCGCTATTCGGTTGAAATAAAGCGTCGTATTTAAAAGAAATATTTCCAACTTGTTTATATGTTTGAGAAGACCCAAATCTTCTGCCGCTGCGAAATAAAATATTCCCATTACTAGTATTGTTATTTTTAGTCCATTCACAACGAAAAGTTCCCTGATGTCCTATTATCATTTTACCTGTTGCATTCTCATTTTTCCAAAATTCATAATCATATCCGTCATGGGTTCCTGTTTGATTATATGTTACAGTTCTTTCAATAGGCGGCTCACCGCAGCCTGAAAAAATAATGAATACTAAAAATACTAAAATAAACAGGTTGTTCTTCATTAAAATTCTCCTTATTTATTTATAATTGTTTTTACAAGATTGTAATGAGTTCTCTATACTTAATAATATAACATAACTTTCAATTTTCGTCATAAAAAAGCGGGAGAAAAAATCTCATCAGCTGATAGAATTTTCTGCTCCCGCCATCTAACTAATCGTAAGATATAATTCTTATATCTTATGCAGCGTTAATTAAAATCGCTCTTTTTAACGCTTCCGTCCGCTTTTTAATTTCCAAAGTGAGGATACCGTTTTTAAAAGACGCGCTCACTGTTTCCGGGTTGGCGGTTTGCGGTAACTTGAAAGAACGGCTGAAAGCAGAGAGCCGCCTTTCTTTAATCAGATAGACCCCCTGTTTTTCATCAGTCTCTTTCTCTTCATTTGTTTCCTTTTTAGAAGCAATGATAAGATTTGAACCGTCAACATGAACATCGATGCTCTTTTCGTCATAACCGGGCAATTCCATTTCGATAATGTAAGAGCCTTCGATTTCCTTCACATCAACTGCCGGCATGTGATTAAACATTCTTGTTGCAGGCGGCAGCAGCGAATCCAAAGTTTCAAGGCAGTTGTCAAACTCGCTCATGATGTTTTGAATTGTGTTCGGGCGGTAAAAAGTTAAAGTATTCATTTTTTTCTCCTTGACAAAAATCCAACGGATTTTCATCTATCCTATGAGATTTGGCAGAATTAATAGTTCAACGAACCATCCCCCTTTCGGCGGGCAATCCACTCGTCCTCATCGACATTAATTTAATAGCAAAAATCGTGCCAAGACTAATAAAAAGAAGAATATCTCGCTGTGATGCAAAGAATACAGAGAAAAATACTAATAATAATCAAAAATTATTGATTATATTAAGATTTTTTAAAATAAAAACTTTACATCTCTGTATCTTTGAAACTCTGTGAGAAGAAAATAATATTAATTTTTGGTAAAAATGATACAGTCAGCAAAAATTCAACATTAATTGTGTCATTTTGATACAAATTTTAAATAAATAATCTTTTTGCAAAAAATTTCTGTTTTCTTTCATTTTCGGTCAAGCGCCGCGCATGTGCAACCCATATATAGCCGGAGGCATTTCATGAAGAAAGAACATTTCATTTCTCCGCTTGAAGATTTTGCTTTTAAGCAAATCTTCGGAGAACAGCAGAACATTGACATCACGAGGGCTTTTTTAAAGACCCTGCTGGATATTCCGCAGGAGGAATATGACCGGTTAACTGTAGTCAACCCTTATCTGGGAAAAATTCTAAAAAGGGGGAAAATCGGAATTGTGGATATAAAACTTACTACCAAGTCAGGCAAAATAATCCACATTGAATTACAGGTAGAAAAAAGAGCGAATATGAGAAAAAGAATTTCATATTACTCTTCCAGACAGCTCAGCGATCAATTAAAGTGGGGTGAAGATTATGAAAAACTGCATCAAGTAGTGAGCATTGTAATTTGCAATCATATTTTATTAGAAGAGGAAGAAGCATATATAAATGAGTATAATATGAGCAACGATAAAAACCGATTATTTACAGATTTGCAAAAGCTTATTATACTGGAATTACCGAAATTACCCAAAGAAGCAGACGGAGCTTTATGGCCCTGGTTAAGATTTTTTACATGCAAGAAAAAGGAGGAATATGTAATGCTGGTTAAAAAGCATCCTGAAATGGAAAAACCTGTATCTTATGCCAGAAGAATGTCATGGCTGGATAGATGGCGCGATTATCAATTACATAGAGGGCTTGCAAAAACAGATGAGCGGATGTTAAGACTGCAAATAGAAATAGATGCAACTGCAAAAGGTCATACGGAAGGATACACTAAGGGTCTCGCGAAAGGTCATGCTGAAGGACATATTGAAGGTCATTCGGAAGGACATGCGAAAGGCAAAGCAGAGGAAAAACTTGAAATTGCCCGTAAAATGAAAACGCTTGGCGATTCTGTTGAAAAAATTAACATAATAACAGGTCTTCCTATTGATACGATTAATAACTTGTAATTTAATAAAAATCCAATGGATTTCTATTAATTTTATTATATTCAATACAACAAAAATTTAGGAGGCTAATATGCAATACGGCTATTTTGATGATGATGCGCGTGAATACGTAATCACCCGTCCTGATACACCTTTCCCGTGGATCAACTATTTAGGCTGTGAAGAATTCTTCAGTCTTTTTTCTAACACTTCGGGAGGTTATTGTTTTTACCGCGATGCGCGGATGCTCCGCCTGACGCGTTACCGCTACAATAATGTGCCGTCTGATGCAGGCGGGCGTTATTTCTACCTTCGCTGTGACGGTGAAGTGTGGTCACCGTCATGGATGCCGACGAAACATAAACTTGACTTTTATGAGTGCCGTCACGGGATGGGTTACTCACGCATTTCCTCTGTTAATAACGGACTGGCTTATACACAGGTTTCTTTTGTTCCGTTACGCGACACTTGCGAGATTCATAAAATAACGCTGACTAATGAATCCAAAACAGAAAAAAAAATAGATATGTTTTCTTTTATCGAATTTTGTTTATGGAATGCAAATGACGATATGACAAATTTTCAGCGTAACTTCAGTATCGGAGAAGTTGAGATCGAAGGCAGCCGTATTTATCATAAAACAGAATACCGTGAGCGGCGCAATCATTATGCTGTATGGGCGGTTAACTCCCCCATCGAAGGCTTTGATACAGACAGGCAAACCTTTCTTGGTTTGTATAACGGTTTTGATACACCTCAAACTGTTTTTAACGGCAAAGCGAATAATTCCGTCGCTTCAGGCTGGGCGCCGATTGGATCGCATCATATTAAAACAACGCTCTCCCCGGGAGAGTCAAAAACATTTGTGTTTGTGTTAGGTTATTGCGAAAATCCTGAAGATCAAAAATGGGAAAAGCAAGGTGTTATAAATAAAAAACCTGCGAATGTTTTACTGGAAAAATACAGTACATCTGAAGCGGCAGACAAGGCGTTAGCCGAACTAAATGCATATTGGAAAAATCTTTTAGGACGTTTCACTGTAGATGCAGAAGATAAACGAATGGCGCGTATGGCAGGTGTTTGGAATCAATATCAATGTATGGTGACATTTAATATGTCACGCAGCGCTTCTTATTTTGAATCAGGTATCGGGCGCGGAATGGGTTTCCGCGATTCAAATCAAGACCTATTGGGTTTTGTGCATCTTGTTCCGGAACGCGCACGCCCCCGTATTCTTGACATTGCAGCAACTCAATTTCCTGACGGCAGCGCGTATCATCAATATCAGCCGCTTACAAAACGCGGTAACAATGAAATAGGATCGGGCTTTAATGATGATCCGCTGTGGCTCATTTGCGGAGTTGCAGCTTATATTAAAGAAACAGGCGACTACAGTATCCTCGATGAAAAAGTTCCTTTTGATAACGATCCAAAACTTGCAGACACGCTCTTTATTCACTTAAAACGTTCTTTCGATTACACCGTAACGCATAAAGGTCCTCACAATCTTCCGCTAATCGGCAGAGCCGACTGGAATGATTGTTTAAACTTAAATTGTTTTTCTAAAACACCGGGCGAATCTTTCCAAACTACGGCAAACTTTGAAAGCGGTGTAGCGGAATCTGTTTTAATTGCAGCAATTTTTGCATTTGTTGCACCTGATTATACCGAGATCTGCCGCCGCACAAATCGCAAAGATGAAGCTGAATATGCACAAAAAGAAACCGCAAAAATGATTGAAGCGATCAATCAGCACGGCTGGGACGGAGATTGGTTTGTCCGTGCTTATGACGCTTACGGAAAAAAAATCGGCAGCCGCGAATGTGATGACGGAAAAATATTTATTGAATCAAACGGATTTGCAGTTATGGCAGGCATCGGTATTGAAGACGGGCGCGCGCAAAAAGCCCTCGATTCAGTAAAAGAACATCTTGATACAAAATACGGTATTGTTTTACTTCAGCCTGCTTATAAAGACTACCATCTTGAGTTAGGTGAAGTTTCTTCCTATCCGCCCGGATATAAAGAAAACGCAGGAATTTTCTGTCACAATAATCCTTGGGTTACAATAGCGGAAACAATACTTGGAAGAGGGACTCGCGCATTTGAAACTTACACGAAAATATGCCCCGCTTACCGCGAAGATGACAGCGACCTTCGCCGCATGGAGCCTTATGTATACGCGCAAATGGTAGCCGGCAAAGACGCGCCGCGTCACGGAGAAGCGAAAAATTCATGGCTTACAGGAACTGCCGCATGGACCTTTGTCAGTATTTCGCAGTATATACTCGGCATCCGCCCTGTTTTTGACGGGCTTCTTATCGATCCTTGTGTTCCGTCAAGTATGAAGGGTTATACCGTTACGCGCCATTTTCGCGGCGCGGATTACCGCATAACGGTTGACAATAGCGCAGGCGCGGAAAAAGGCGTTAAATCAATCACAGTTGACGGCTCTCCGCTGAGCGGCTGCGTGCTGCCTGTTTTTAATGACGGAAAAACTCATGAAGTAATTGTGAAATTATAAAAAAGGAGAGGGTAAAATGCACTACAAGAATTTTATTACAGTAACTTATGCGCCTGCAGGATATTTAAAAGATAATTCCATCGAACAGATCAGGGCTGATATTGAAAAAACAGCAAGATATATCAAACTTGATAAAATTTATCTTGAAACTTATAGATCAGAGGATTTGGTTGATCGGAAAAAAATGGAAGCAGTAAAAGCTTTATTTATCGAAAAAGGATTTATGGTTTCGGGCGGGATTACTACAACTGTAAAAAAAACATTAATGGGAAGCATGTGTTTTACCGATCCTGAAAACCGTAAAAGGTTAGGTGAAATTGCAGCATATACCGCCGAGCTTTTTGACGAATTAATCCTTGATGATTTTTATTTTACAAATTGCCGCTGCGAATCATGTATTAAAGAAAAAGGAGAGCGTGATTGGGCATCTTTCCGCTTGGCTTTAATGAATGATATATCAGAAAATGTAATTATTAAAAATGCAAGAGCGGCAAATCCAAAAGTTAATTTAATTATCAAATTTCCTAATTGGTATGATAGTTTTCAAGCAAACGGTTACAATCTGGAAGACGAACCGAAAATGTTTGACGATATTTACACAGGCACTGAAACACGCGACCCCCATTACACACATCAAAATCTTCCGCGTTATTTAAGTTTTTTCCTGCCCCGTCTTTTGGAACACATCAAACCCGGAAAAAACGGCGGCGGTTGGTACGATCTTTTTGAGTGCAGTATAGAAGACTATTTGCAACAAGCGTATCTAACTCTTTTTGCAAAATGCCGCGAACAAATGATGTTCTGCTTTCCGTTACTCGTCAATTCTCCGTCTTATCCTGCAGCAGCCGGTGCATTCTACGATGAAGCTGATCTTTTTATGGATCAACTTGGAGAGCCATTTGGTGTTGCATGTTATAAACCATACCACTCATACGGAGAGCGTCTTCTTCACGAGGTTATCGGAATGCTTGGAATACCTCTCGATCCCTACCCGTATTACCCGGAAAAAGCTTCCGTCATTTTTTTAACAGCTGATGCCGCTTGGGATAAAGAAATTGTAAAAAAGATCAAAAAAAGTTTGTTAAACGGAAGTAAGGTTTTTATAACAAGCGGTTTGTATGAAAAATTAGCAGGNAAAGGAATCGAAGATATTTTACCTGCCGAAATTACCAATAAAAAAATAACGACAGATANATTTACAAACAGTGTTTTCGGTCAAAGAAACAGCGGTTATTTAAAATCCGACGGAATTGTAACTCTGCCTCATGTTGCGTATAACGAAAATGATATATGGCCTCTTTCCGCAGCGCTCACTCCGTACGGAAGCCACCCCTTATTGTTACAGGGAGCATACGGCAAGGGCAGTTTATACATACTGACTATCCCTGATGATAAAGCCGATCTTTACAAACTTCCTGCACAGACACTCACTCTCCTGCGAAGTGAAATGAATTTGCCCGTAACGCTGGAGTGCGGCGGGCGTGTAGGATTATTTCTGTACGATAACAACACTTTCATTTTACAATCATTTCTTGAAAGACCGGAGAAGATACGAATAAGCATTAATAAAAAAGATGTTTCACTGACACCGTTAAAAAAGATGATGCCGCCGCCATTAATACCAAACGCCGTTATAGCGGCACATACCGGCGAAAATGAAAGCATTTTTGACATCCATTTATTGCCGGGGCGGTATGCAGTTTTGAAAATTTGTTAGAGAAGAGTTTGTTTTAATCTTTTACCGCTTGCAGCAGCTTGTCAAAATCGGAACGAAATAGCCGATCTTGCGTTATTCGAAATTTTTCAAACTCGGTTTCTGCAAAGGACTTTGCAAATTCGGCAGAAACTTTACCTGCATCTTTGAGTATTTCTCTGTCCCATACACGCAAAAAACCTTCCAATCTTTGTTCCCAATCTGCCATAGTCATCGGCATTCGGCGTTGCGCTTGAATTTCTGCCATATCAAGATATGCAGCGACTATTCTTTCAAGCTGCCCAATTTCGGTTTCCGTTAAATAATTTTTAGCAATAGAGACATCATATTTATGAATCTTACTTTTTGGCGCTCCTTCCCATGTAGTTAATCCCATATTAATTTTTTTATAGTTTGCTCTATCAACAATTAATTCTGCAGCAGTATTTCCATGCACTGCATAATGTAATTTATTTTGTATAGCAGAAAAAAAACGTAGCGTTGATTTTGCAGAAGGATCATAATCCAGAGCGGTGGAATAAATATCAGTAATTTTCTGATAAAATTTACGTTCCGATAGACGTATTTCACGGATTTTCTCCAATTGCCGTTCAAAATAATCCTCTGTAAGAATAGAGCCGCCATTTTTTAAACGCTCTACATCCATTACCCATCCTTGTATAGTGTATTGTTTTACAATCTCATTCGCCCACTTTCGGAATTGCACAGCCCGCTCATTGTTGACTTTAAAACCTACGGCTATTATTGCTTGGAGATTGTAATGTTTTGTATTGTAATTCTTACCATCTGAGGCAGTTATTAGAAAATTTCTAATAACTGAATCTTCAAGTAATTCATTATCTTCAAAAATCTTTTTGAGATGATAATTAATTGTTGGAGTCTCTATATTATAAAGTTCCGCCATCATCTTCTGAGTAAGCCAGATATTTTCATCTTCATAACGCATTTCAACTGATGCCGGGTTATCGCCTGTTGCGGCAATAAAGGTTAGATATTCTGCCGCAGAAGAACGTATAGCTGTATCTGCTTTCTTTGATAATTTTTCCGGAGAAGGTAAGCTTTTTTTCTTCTTTGGCATAATATTTGAATACTATACCTTTGTTAAGGGATTGTCAAGGTATATTTTTTTCGATAATGAAAGAATTTAATTTTCTCCCATAATTTCTTCTACTGTTTTTTCTTTTAATATATTCATCCAGTCTCTTTTACAATATAAAAATCGTACTATTTTTAGATGTTTATTTTCTTCATCAATAATATAAAATATCATGTAATTTTTTACGGTTATTAATCAATAACCTAAATTTGCCAAATATTCATCTCTTACCGGCGGTCTGATTTTTGGGTTTTCACTGATTATATTTAATTTATTTATGATTTCAGTTATCAAATTATAAGCTGCTTTTGGATTTTTTAAAGTGTTATTGATATAATCATAACATGAATCTACATCCATGTCGTAAAGTTTTGAAATTTTAAGTTTATACAAAATTATTTTCCAAGATAATTATTTAGTTTTTTTATGTATTCTTCACCATCAATATAATCGCCGTTATTTATTTGATCTAATCCGGTTTGTAAAGAATGATAAAGTTCGTTTCTGCTATAAAACGGGTCAGTTGCAAGGGAAATTTCAAAAGGTATTTTTCCCTGCCTTAAAGATTGACGAACAAAAATATTAAACGCCGATGACATATTTAAACCCAATTCGCCGAAAAAGCGCTCTGCTTGTTCTTTGAGTTCCTTGTCAATCCGAATATTCAAATTAGTTGATTCAGTCATATTTACCTCTTATAGTAAAAATACCAATTTTACACTCATTGTCAATACATTGCACGGAAAAAACAGTGAGAAGAGATGAGCTGACAAAAAAACTTGCTTGTCGCCTACGACGGAAATATAATCGTATAATTCACATCCTACAAATATTATCTTAACACACCACGAAATGCCTCAGCCTCCGCTCCCCTTGTTTGTTAAAGCAAACACAGGTCGTTATGGCACGAAGCATTTCGTTTAACTAACCGCTCGAATCTTCGGTTCGCAGAACTCAGGGGCGCACAACACGGAAGCCGATAGTGTTGTACCTGCCGTTGGAAGAGTAGCCATGTGTCCGTCTACCTGGATGAATGAATCGTACCGAATCTGACCAAGACCCGCCGCGCCACACACGGTAACCGCCAGAGACTGCTCCGGTATAATTAATTTGATTTGTTGTTGGTAATGGTCCATACTGATCCCAGCACCATTCTTCAACATTTCCATGCATGTCGTATAAACCCCATGAATTAGCTTGTTTTAATCCGATTTGATGCGTTCTATTGTTAGAATTTTCAGAATACCATGCGTAGTATACCAGTTGGCTTTCTGTATCACCAAAATACCATCTAGTAGTTGTTCCTGCACGACAGGCATATTCCCATTGCGCATCTGTCGGTAAACGGTAACCGTTTGCTTCCCAATTTGGTGTAACTGTAGCGGGATACTCTGTTATCGTATACACAGGCGTTAACCCTTCCTTTGTACTTAGCTTGTTACAGAACCCTATCGCGTCAAACCATGATACATTTTCTACAGGTCTTTTGCTTTGTACTTCTCCTGTTGCAGGTACTATCCCAGTCCCTCCTCCTTGAAAATAACTGGGATTAATTCCCATGACAGCTTCATATAATTCCTGCGTTACTTCGTATTTACCCATATTAAACGCGCTTAATATTATTACAGCACTCTCCCATACAAGATTTCCATTTGGTATTGCCGCCATTTCATATTTATCAAGCGCATAGGTACAAGTGTCACGTTGGCATGTTGTATACACATCCCCAATGGTTGACCAGCTTCCGCTCCAATCATGTCCTAGTGCGTTAATACTAACTGTATGTGCCGAATTCCTATTACATGTTCCTCTTTCTATAGTCGTACAAGTAGGAGCTAAAGTTTCTTGATAATCATGTTCAAGTGCAGGTATAACACCGCTTGGATCAAGCTTATCGCAGACACTGCAATATCTTGTTCCTATACCTGTTGTTGTACAGGTTGGCACGGTAATTACATTCCATTCATTCCAATTGTGTCCAGTTGCTGTAATCTGATTTATTATTTGTGTTAAAGAACATTTTGAACATGTCTGTGTTGTAAATCCTTCTTCTGTGCATGTCGGTTCTTTCACTACATCTTCGCCCCATGCGTGTTGCAATGCGGCAGTTTGATTTATTTCTTGTGTTGTAAAACAATTTGAACATGTCTGCGTTGTATAACCTTCTTCTGTGCATGTCGGAGATGTTGCCGCATCACCTCCCCAATTATGTTCGGTTGCAATTTTTGGTATTGGATTAATTGTTTGCGTTTCAATACATTTTGAGCATGTTTGCGTTGTATACCCTTCTTCCGTACATGTCGGTTCTGTTATCAAATCACCACCATATATATGCGAACAACCTTTATCTCCTTCATTACAACCTATAAAAACAAACCCCATTATTACAACAATTGTAATAATTCCTAAAAACCTAAACATTACATTTCTTTTCATAAACTTCCTCCTTTATATTTTTTGCGTTTATAAAATTATTTTATAAGATTAATTCCGCTTTGCTCTCCGGCTGCTCCGTCGCATACCTTAAACATCCTATCTTCGTTTCCGCTTCCGGCTTCATTTTTATAATAACTTTCTTTATATCCATTCCATGATGTTAACCCGTTGCTTATAATTCCGCAGGAATTAATTTCAGAACCGTTTCTGAGACTTCCGCATAATACACCGATTGCAGGTTTTTGTTGTTTATTTGTAATTTTAAAAAACGTACTTCCTATTGAACATGAAAGAATTTTACTGCTGTCGCATATACCTGCAATTCCTCCAATGGAACGGGAAGCGCCGATGGAATAGTGCGTAATCGTTCCGCCTATAACTTTGCAATTTTCAACTTTAGAATTAACTAATAACTGCCCTATGATTCCGCCAGTGTCTCCGTTTTCTCCGAATCTATCCGATAAAGAAACCTGGCAGTTTTTAATTACAGCCATACTGACAGCAGAAGTGCCTGCAATACCGCCTATTGCCGATTTATCCCGGCATATCGTTATCTGAACATTTGCCGCAATGACATCAGAAATTAAACCGTTATTTTGACCGCAAACTGTTCCTGCATATATCCAACCGTTACCTGAATGATTTACTCCGACATTTATTTGCGGATTATTAAATTTAACATTTTTAATTGTACCGTAATTAATTTTAAATAATCCAAGTAAAATATTATTACCTATCGCTTCTGCAGGACTTACAATATTCATATTTCTAATTTCATAATTATTTCCGTCAAAAACACCGTTTAAAACAGGAATAGGATCAAAATTTCCGGTAAGCCCTATATTGTCGATAAGTTTGAAATGAGTATCATTCTGATTAGATAATATTCTAACATTATCAAGGTGTGTCTGAGTACTTATCAGATACGGATTGTCAGCAGTTCCTTTGCCTCCTGCAAAATCAACTATATTTCCTACATCAAGAGGTTGAGGTAATTTTGTATAATAATTATCAGTAAAAGTAAATTCTTGAGATGTTGATGTTTTACCGAAACCATCAACATCTTCCGCGTCATAATCCAGTGCAAAATATGTATTAGGACGGGCACACATAGTTGCAACACATTCGATAATTTGGCTATTATCTTTATTCGTTTTTAATAAAAAATATACATCACAGGTTGCAAATAAAGTTATTCTATAATACCCTGCGGCTTCACCATGTCCGCCGACAAAATAAGTAATAGATTGTTTTAAACTTTCAGCTCTTGTATTTGCTGTGGTATAAATACTTGTTGTAGAAGATGACTTATCAGTGACAGTTCCCCATGTTCGAGTATAATTAACTTCAGCAGAGAAATTTAAAATCTTTTTTAATGGTCCTATATCGACTCCAAATTTTCCGCCTAGTTCGTTCATATGTGTTTCTTGTGTTGATTCGGAAATAGTTTTAATAACAACTTCTTCCATTTTTTCTACTGTAATACTGGTTTTTTCAAATATAATTTCTAAAGGAGAACGACCATCATAATATGCAATCAGACCGGAATATACGGGAGTATTTTTAACATATCCAATGTCTAGAAGATAGTAATTATATGTTCCATCGGTTGCCGATTGCATAATATTCGGTATATTTTCAGGTTGCGGTGCGGTAATAACATCATACCTTGCATTTGAAGATACCAAGCTTGCATCAATGTCTGATAAATTACCGTCATCTGTGCAAGTTGCAAAAGTAAACCCAATTATTACAATAATCGCAATAATCCATAAAAAACACTTAAAATTCTTCATTTTATACCTCCTATAAAAACCCATGTAATAAATTGAATACAACTGTAATATATTAATTTTTTAATGATTAGTCAACTGTTATACAGTTAATTCACTGTATAACAGTGTTTTTATGGATAAAAGAAAGATATAAGCTTATATATGACCTATTTTCAGACTAAATTTATAGAAAATCTTCGTTTTTGGCGGAAAAAAAGGGGATTGAGTCAGTTAAAATTGTCAGAAATGGTTAATATTTCGCCAAATTATCTTAATGCTGTAGAAAAAGGAAAAAATTTCCCTTCGCCGGAAGTTATTCAGAATATATCAAATAATCTTGGAATTTTACCTTATCAGTTATTTATCGAACAATCTGCAAACTCTGTTTTTACCGAAACAGCACCCCTAAACTCAATGGTTTCTGAATTATTGATTGTCAAACAAAAGTTTATCAAAGATATAAATGAACTTATTCAAAAATATGAAAATACGATTTAAATACCCTAATGCACAACCTTAACCGCACAAATGTGCCCCCACTGCCCCACTCCGTAAAATTCTACTTTGAGCGGCTGCTTTTCTTCACATTCAATTACAGCGAAAGTAGCTCCTATTCGGCTGCGGGGGCGTCCCACGCTGCCGGGATTGATTAGCCGCATTTTGTTTAAGGTTTCATCATAGGGGATATGGCTGTGTCCTGATAATACCGTGTCCGCTCCTGCATTTCTGGCGGCTGTTATAAGTGTATTAAAACCGTTGTATAAATTATGACGATGACCGTGGCAAATAAAAAAACGGTGATTTACAAAATCAAAAACATCAAATTCCGGAGCAGTGTACCCATAATCATTATTGCCGCCTACAAGTTTCCAGTCGCAGTAAAAACCTGTTGCATCTGCCGCCATATGAATATCTGCAATTCCGTCTCCAAGAAAAGCGGTGGCGCAGATTGTGTCTTTTGGAGGGAGTCTTTCTTTAGCCCAGTTAAAAACCGATTTTAGAGCCGCAACATTTCCATGGGTGTCAGAAAACACAAGAAGTTTCTTGCTATCCATTAGTTTATTTTATCAGAATTTATGAGTATCTACTACTGTTTTTAAACTAATTAAAACTGGTTGTTATGTAGCTCTGGAATTATTGCGCTTTGAAGTTACAAATCTGGAGAAATCATTAATATTTTTTACAGCAATCCTATCAGGATATATTTCTACACGGCGTTGATTAACAAAATGACCCAATACATCTCTCACTTCGTTAACGCTCATTCCTGCCCAGTGAGCAACTCCTTCTACAGTCGTTTTAAATTCGCGCCTTTCGCTTGTTTTATCTATATCAGGCTGAGTTTCATCAAGCATGAGAAATACGTCTGCGATTTTTGCCTGAGGATCGGGAAGTGTAAGAATCATAAATCTTCTTTTTGAATCATAAATGCGTTTACAGAACATCTTAAGCAGTTTAAGAGCAATCTGCGGATTCCCCAATAAAAGTATTTCAAAATTCTGAGAATTAAATTCAAGCACTTTTACTTCATCAAGAGCGACAGCGGTAGCAGACCTGGGCGAATTTTCCAAAATCGCCATTTCGCCGAACATCTCAGAGGGATGAAGAATATCTAAAGTTCTTTCAATATCTCCTACAAGTTTAACAAGCTGTACCCTGCCTGATTGAATCAGATAAAAAGTATCGCCAATTTCAAACTCAGAGAAAATGATCTCCCCTTTTGGAAATGTCCGGGAAAAACGGCCGAATGCCGCTAAATCCATAGCCATCTTACGCTCCCTGTACGCCTAACTGACTAAGCGCTCTTTTTGCTTTTATAATTGAACTGTCATCTTCGCTGCCGCCTATAGCAATTATCCTCTTGTAAAAAGCTATTGCCTGTTCTTTGCGCCCTACTTTGTCATTACATTGACCCATTATATACATTGTTTCTCTTAAGTCAGGATGCTTTGGATGTTTGGTCAGCATATTTGTAAAATACTTGATACATTCTTCAAACTTATTTAAAAGGAAAAAACAACGCCCGATTTCAAATTTACTTTTTGCAATTAAATCCAGATCACTGCCTGTCTCAACTATCGTTTTAAATGCTGAATACGCTTCCTGATATTTTCCCTGCGAAACAAGGCTTACAGCATCATTATAAGATTTATTTGCAGCTCCTTGATCGTCCATTGAACCTGCAACCAATGATTGTGAAGCTGCCGCTGAAGAATTGCTGACAGAAACACCGGGACCTTTGCCGTCGCCGAAACGTATAATCGCATTCTCTGCAATTTCCAAATTTTTTGATGCTTGAATTGCATCTTTCCCTGAAGGATAGAATGTCAGATAACGTCCGAACACATATTTTGCATGAGAGAATCTTTTATTTTTTAAATAAAATTCCCCGATATGAAACAAACCGTCCGCAGGCTGCTTCTCTTCTTTTGCCATTACTTTGGAAACTTGTTTGTGTACACGCCGCATTTGATTAGAAAAAACTTTAAGCATCTTCATTATAATTCTTGTGTTTGCCATTGCCACAGCTTCAAATTCAGGAACAGTAAAAACCATAACCGTTGTATCAGAAAGCGCGACAGCATTTTCTTCTCTCGCATAACGCCCCAATGCCGACTTTACGCCGAAGAATTCTCCGGGCTGAACAGAATCTCTTACATCTGCTCCTGTTTCGATATCCTGATATACCAAGCTTATTTTTCCTGTTTGCAGGATATAGATTTTATCTGCAGGATCACCCTGAAAATAAATAAGAGAACTTGCACGATATTGAGCTGGCTTTGGCATTATTTCCCTTCCCGCGCTTCTGCAGAAGCATCCGGTTCAAACGGAAGATAATCAAGTTCTTTTTTAAAACCGACTTTCTCCCTGACTTCTTTGAAAAGACCTGCCGGATCGCCTTTAACAAACATTTCTTTTTTTCCTACTTTTATTTGCGTATAATCAGACGGCAGTTTCCCGTTAAAAATATCAAGGAAACGCATTTCACCGTAAATAGGCGTTCCTTGCAATATTAATAATTCGATATCTTTCATTCCGGCATCAACAAGATTTTCATAAGGGCAATCGTTCTTTGCTTTTAAAACAAGAATGTCGCCTAACTTCCCTTCTTCTAAAGTACCGATTCTTTTATCCATCCATAAAGCTTTTGCAGAATTAATAGTTACCATCTCAAAAAGTTTTACCGCAGGAATATCTTCGCCGTAAAGCGTACGGTACAATTCCCTGTCATATTTAATTTCTGCAAGAAGATTTGCCGATCCTGTCGCAGATGAATCTGTCCCGATAGTAACATTAACACCGGCTTTCAGCATTTTTCTGATCTTTGCAGTTACGTTAAACATAAACATATTGGAAAAACCGCACCAAGAAATGCTTGCTCCGGCTTTCGCAACTTTTTTAATATCATCATCGCTGAAAGCGATACAGTGAATAAAGAGGCAATGCTTATCAAGTACATTTAATTCAATTAATCTATCGATACTGTTCATCGCTTCTTTTTCAAAACCTTCAGAAAGATGTGTGATAAAGGGCCATGAATTTTCCACTGCTTTTTTAAATTCAACTAAAATGCCGTCACCCCAATTTAAATCATAAGAAACACATTCATGTGCAAGACAGTATTCCTGAATGACTCTGATAGGCAGGGTGGGAATTATGTTGCAATTAAAATTATGCGGAAAGTGATCGTTTACAGTTGTAACGCCGGAAAACAAACATTTATATCCTGAAAGAGCGTAAAGATTTTCCCTTGATAAGTTTGATCTTTCCTCGAATGTTTTTGAAGATTTTAAATCTTTATCCCACGGCAGCCATGTAAGATAGAAATGACCTTTCTTTGGTCCGACAGGCGGACGGTAATTCCCCTGCAAATGATCATGGGTATTAATAAGAGAAGGATACACGAAGGATTTTTCCTTCAAGTTGATTTTTACGCCTGCAGCGCTACCGCCAGGAGAAACAATTTTTTCCCCTTTAACTCCCAAATCACCGGTATGTGCTTTTTTTCCCGGGGAAACTATCACCCCGTTTTCCAAGACATACTCAAACACTTACGGACCGTCCTTTAATTGAGAACAAACTCTCTATAATATTAGTATAGTAACAAATGCCTTTATGATCAACGATCTAAGGTCTTCCTCCCTTTATTATCGGTAAGTTTGTATATAAAACGGCAAAAATTTGATACAATAATCAATATGATTGACTTACATACCCACTCTAATATTTCTGACGGCGATATTCCACCCCCTATATTGATTGATACGGCGGTTAAACAAGGTCTTACAGCAATCGCTTTGACAGATCATGACACAATTAAAGGGTTAGAAAGCGCTAAAACAGCCGCCGCTCAATATGAAAATTTTCGATTTATTCCCGGAATTGAGATAAATATTAAGTGGTTAGGCGTAAAAAAACTACCCGGACTTGGATCCGGCGGTGAATTTCACTTGCTCGGCTTAGGGATAAATAAGCCAAGCCCCGCTTTTATTACCGCTGTTGAGGGCTTATTCCGCTTGCGTGAGGCAAGAAACAAGGAAATTTTGAATAGAATGCATGAGTTCAGCATAGATGTAACGTGGGAAGAGATAAAATCTCTATCAGGCGGTCATGCTGTGGGGCGCCCCCATTTTGCAGCATACATGGTAAAGAAAAAAATCGTTAAAAATGTAAGCCAGGCATTTGAACGATATCTTGGAGTGGGAAAACCTTTTTACGTACCAAAAGAGGGGTTATTTTTTGAAGAAGCAGCTTCCCTGATACGCGAATCGGGCGGCGTTCCCATCCTTGCGCATCCCATTTCGCTCTTTATTGCGTGGGGCAGGCTTCCCGACCTTATTACATCTTTAAAAGATATGGGTCTTGCCGGTCTTGAAGCATGGCATCCCACAGCAAGAAACGCTTCATGCCGCCGCCTTGAGGCATTGGGCAAATCACTGGGGTTATACATAACTGAAGGCAGCGACTTTCACGGATCTGTCCGCCCCGATCACAGGCTTGGCTATTCGGGAAAATACCGAAAAATAAACGAATCTATTCTCGAAGCGATACCGGAATTACGCCAATAACGCTATATCGTTTTTAAGCTTTCTTGAACCCATTCAGGATGATTTACCGCTTCATCAAGGAAATGAGCCATTACGCCTGTGTAGCCGTCCCCTAAAGATTTCCACCAATCAATTGTGGTTTTTCTTAACCGTAGGGAAAACATCTTTTTTTGTTTTTTCCGTATCTCAATAGCCAATAGCCTTCCTTTGCGAATTTCTTCGGCTGTCATTTTGCGGCTGTCACTGTAATCTATCGGTCTGTCTTTGAGAGCTTCCAATTCGGCAAGTTCTTTTTCTGTAAACTGCGGCGGATTATCAGTGTCAATTACATATTGTACTATACCCATAAAAATACTCCTCCTCTTCTTCTTTATCTGCTTTTTGCGCAGAAATTATCCGAATACAATCCAGTCTTTCTGTAAAAACTACTTCCAAGACAATTGTATCTGCCGTTCCAATTGTGAGCCAACGGTTTTCAAAAAAGCTATGTGTTTGATCAAAAATTTCATACCTCATAGGATCGTTAAAAACCTTTGAAGCGCTTTCAAAAGAAACACCGTGTTTCTTTATATTGACAGTAGCTTTATTCTCATCCCATTCAAACTTTAATTCCATTATAATCCTCCATTAAATTTTTGTCAAGACATTTGTCAATATATTTTGTCTTTACATTGATATTATTTCCCAAGGGTCTTCTCCCATTCGGCGGAAATAGACCGCTTCCAGAATGTGTTCCGCCTCTATGATGTCTTTTCCGTCCAAATCAGCGATTGTTCTTGCCACACGTAAAATCCCGTGATACGCCCTGCCTGAAAGACCCAATTTTGCGGCTACGCTAT
Source organism: Treponema sp. (assembly GCA_009787695.1). Taxonomy (GTDB): domain Bacteria; phylum Spirochaetota; class Spirochaetia; order Treponematales; family Breznakiellaceae; genus WQXQ01. The sequence goes on along the minus strand of WQSW01000023.1, from coordinate 12,449 downwards.
GAAACGCTTTTTCCGCTTTTTCATTCATTGGGCACAAAGCGTCTGCTTTACCTGCAGGAAGCAGCGCGTTGCGGCGGATTTCTGATACAGCAAAACCTGTTTGTTTTTGAGGTTCTGAATTTGATTTAAGCCCTTTAAAACGATGACGTTGAATTTCAACCGCGGCTTTTACCCTGCGGGCGATAACAGCGCTTGCCTCTTCATTAGAAGAAGAGCTTTTTCTCATCTCTTCGATTTTTGGAGGGAGGATCGCAATTCTGATCTCTACACGATCAAGCAATGCGCCGCCGAATTTGCGCCAGTAGCGGTTAATTTCTTCGGGCGAACAGAAGCATGATGCAAATCCTTTACCGTCTGATTCACGCATTCCAAGCCTGCCGCATGGGCAAGCGTTAGCCGTCATCAGTAATTGAAATTCTGCAGGAAGGCGCAAAGGCCCTTCGGCTCTTACTATGCTTATCACCCTGTCTTCCAAAGGTTCGCGTAAAGCTTGCAGCACATTGACTCTGAACTCAGGGGCTTCGTCAAGAAAAAGAGTGCCGAAATGTGCAAGGCTGATCTCTCCCGGACGCGGAATTCTGCCGCCGCCCAAAATACCTTCGGCGCTTGCAGAATGATGCGGCGAGCGGAACGGCGCTCTTGTAATGAGGCGGTCGATAAACCGATGAGAATTTTTTCCGTCGCTATTTGAAAAAGGACCTGCAAGACTGTAAAGGCGTGTCACTTCGACCGCCTCATCAGAAGTGAGCGGCGCCATTATCGAAGGAAACCGTCTTGCAAGCATGGTCTTTCCCGCACCGGGCGGTCCGAAGACAAGCACGTTATGCCCTCCTGCGGCGGCGATTTCCAAAGCGCGTTTATAAAGCGGCTGTCCGCGTACATCACTAAAATCGCCTATACTGATACTTTGAGGTTCTTCATTTTGCGGACAGGATTCCAAAGAAACGGGAAGATTTCCTTTTTCTTCCCTTATAAAAAGCGCATGAACCGCGCTTTGCAAATTTTCTACAGCGGTTAAACGCGCGCCCTTATCTTTTAAGATAGCAGCCTCTCCTGCATTTTCTGCAGGGACGATGAACTCTGTTATCCCCTCTGCGAGTCCTGCAGCAATTGCAGCTAACACACCTCGCACCGGGCGTATTTTTCCTGAAAGTTCAAGTTCTCCCATTACAAGAAGATCACCGCTAATCGGCGCAATTTCCGCCGCAGCCATCACTGAAAGAGCGATGGGTAAATCAAGAGCCGCTCCGTCTTTTTTCATTCCGGCAGGAGCTAGATTAATTAAAATCCTATCCAACGGAAAGCTGAAACCCGAATTTCTAAAAGCGGCGCGTACTCTGTCCCGCGCTTCTCTTACAGCCCCTTCCGCAAGCCCGGAAATATCCACTCCCGGTATTCCCCTGCGTATATCCGTTTCAACCCGGACAATGATTCCGCCAGCCCCAAAGGGCAAATACGACATGACACTCATTTTGCACTCCTGTGTATTTTCTATAGCTATATATGGGTGTGCAGATGCGTAGCGCTTGACCGAAAATGAAAAAAAGTGAAAATATTTTTTTATTTTTTAAAAAGAGATAAGTGAATTTGTTTTTTTATTCTATAATTAGCTGTTTAATTAGCTTTTTTTAATCTGCTGATAAGTGCAAGCCATTATCGTATCTTTATTTTCATCCCACAGATGCATGGGACCTCCGTTACAATTTTTAAATGCTTCGCAATTTTTGCATAATCCTGTTTTTGACCATTTGCGGTTTCGCATAATTTCAAATCTGTTATTCCATACATCAAGAAAATTATCCTGATAGATATTTCCCTGTATAAAACATCTGTTAATATTCGGGCAAGCCGATATTGAACCGTCTATCAGGATTGAACCGATGTGCATCCCTGCACGGCAGATATAATAAGCGTCACGAACTTTTCTTTCGTATTCACCGGCATAATCCCCGCAGCAAAGCGATACATTAATGCGCTTTTCGTTACGCGCCATGACGATAAAATCCATAAGCTGTTTTAATTGCGCCTGAGTTAAGTAAAGATCATCATTATGTTTTGATCGCAGCGCTCTTCCTATCGGAGAAATAATAAAAAGCCGCCATGCTTTAATTTGCATATCATTTAAATATTTTTTTAATGAATCAAGTTCGTCTATATTTTTTTTATTTACGCAAGTGACAACATCGTAATTTAATCGTGATGATGAAGAAATCAAACTCAATGCGTTAACCGCTCTTTTAAAACTCTGATCGTTTGCTCTAAGCCAATTATGAGAAGATTCCAACCCGTCAAGACTTACGGTAATTGTACCCATACCCGCACCGAGCAATTTACTGTGAACTTCGGGAGTGTAATCATACCCGTTAGTCACAATCCCCCATCGAAAACCGTTTTTGCGTAACTGAATACCGCATTGCGGCAGATCTTCGCGTAACAGCGGCTCACCGCCTGTTATCGCGATTGTAATACTGTCACTTTTAATTTTTTCTTTTAAAGGAAGAATAGCGTTAAGGAAATCTTCAAAAGGCATATCTTTTACAGTACTTACATTTTTACAATCAGAACCGCAATGGCGGCATTGAAGATTACATCGTAAGGTACATTCCCAAAAAAGATAATTAAGCTCATGCAGATGCATTTCGTTCTTTCTAAATTGATTAAAAATAAATTGAGAAAAATTATTAATCATTTATTTAATCGGTATCTTTTTCTAATTCAATAATTAATGGATCGTCGTTAAGTTTTAAAGCTTCCTCCAGTGTTAATTCGTGTATATGCTGTTTGAATAGACCTCCATTGTTTTCTTTGTCAACATCAGTAAATATGATTGTATAATTATCCAGTTTGGGAACATATAAATAAAATTCTCCGTGAATATAAGATTCAGAGATATAGTTAGTTACGCCGGGTATAACAATCGCAATCCCTTTAATAGGCGGCTTATTATTTTCATTTGATCTTACATATCCGCGAATTGTTAAATTTTCATCATCGGGTCCGGGATCAGGACCGGGTCCGTACATTCCGCCCCAAAAAACCGGCGGGCATGCTGTTAATGATAATGAGAGTGCGGATGCACCGATGCCTCGGTATATCGCTCTTAAAATTTTTCGGCTCTTTTCTGAAAGTTTGATCATATAAACCCCACTGTTCTCTATTATCAATATATATCTTTATTTCAGTAAATTCAATTTTTTTCTAGCGATTAGTTTTCCATATATCTAAAGCATCTTTCGCTCTTTTAGTAATTTCCGCCCAATTTTGTGTGTTAATCAGCTCTTTTGTTGCAATCCAGCTTCCGCCGATTGCAAGCACGGAATTAAATTTCGCATAACTTGCAAGATTGTCAACGCTGACCCCCCCTAACGGAATATATTTAATCCCTAAATGATTGTAAGGTGCGTTTATGCTTTTTAAATAATTTAGCCCGCCCAATCCTTCTGCGGGAAAAAATTTCACAGTAGTGCAGCCAAGAGATATTGCAAGCTCCAGCTCGCTTGGAGTTGCAATTCCGGGAGCAAAGGGAAGATCTGCTTCGATTGCTTTTTTTACAATTTCAGGATTGATGCCCGGTGATACACCAAAGCGGACATCATTTTGATTGCTGCCATTTCTTAACATTGATACTTGCTCTGCTTCAATAATTGTCCCGACACCTAAAAACATTTGCGGAACTTCTTTTGCAATTAACGAAATCGAAGGGATGGCTGCCGGTGTGCGCAACGCAAGTTCAATTATTGTAATGCCTCCGTCCAGAAGAGCTTTTGCAAGCGGAACAGCATTTTTTTCATTTTCAATTTCCAGAACAGCGATAATCCCGCCTTTGTCGATTTCGTTTTTAATGTTTTCATTCATAGCTTGTTTTTTCATATAATTTTATAATACAATAAGCTATGTGGCGTGTACAGCTTCACAAAATTAATTACGATGAAAGAGAGTATCAAGCTGTTAAAGAAGTGCTTGATTCAGGCTGGTTAACAATCAGCGAAAAAACTCATGCTTTTGAATCGGCTTTCTCTGATTTTTTAGGGTATGAATCAAAATGTCTTGCCGTTTCAAACTGCACAGCCGCCTTGCACATGGCGTTATTAGCATGCGGTATAGGGGAAGGCGATGAAGTTATTACACCCTCTCTTACTTTTATTGCCGATCAAAATACTGTTGCAATGACAGGGGCAAAAAATGTTTTTGCAGATATAACTTCTATGGATGATTGGTCGCCTTGCCCCGATGACATAAAAGTAAAAATTACACCTAACACAAAAGCTGTAATGATAGTCCACTATGCCGGTTTTTCCTGTGATATGGAACGCATCACCGCTTTGTGCAAAAAATACGGTTTAATTTTAATAGAAGATTGCGCCCACACTCCGGGAGCGGATTACAAGGGGCAGCCGCTCGGCACTTTCGGTGATGTATCGGCTTTCAGTTTTTTTGCAAATAAAAACATAGCAACCGGCGAAGGCGGAATGGTTGTTACGCGAAATACGGAAACATATAACAAATTAAAACTTTTACGCTCACATGGAATGTCCGCCGCTTCTTTTGACCGTTTCAAAGGCAGAGCTGTTTCTTACGATGTTGAAGTGCCCGGTTATAATTACCGTATTCACGAGATAAGTTCCGCTCTGGGGCTTGTACAGCTTCAAAAATTACCAAGTGCAAACGAAAAGAGAAAATTATTGACAGAGCATTATTATAAAAGGTTAGGTGAAATTCCTTCAATTTCTATTCCATATAAAAATTTTAACAGGGGAAACTCAAGTTATCATATAATGCCGATTTTACTTTCTGAAACCACAAACAGAGCGGCTGTTATAGAATCATTAAAGCAGGAAGGAATTCAAACAAGTATCCATTATCCTGCAATTCAAAGCTTCAGCGCGTATAAAGATATTGTTAATGAAACACCGAAAGCGCAAAAGGTGTGCGCTCATGAATTGACATTGCCTCTTTATCCCGGAATGACAATTGAAGAAGCTGATATTGTTTGTGATGCTTTGATTAAGTATTTGTAAAAATTATTTTTATTAGAGAGAAAATAAGAAACGATAACAGAGTTATTTTTTCTTTTTTGGTTTTTCTGCCGGCGGTTTCTCCGGCTTCTTCTTACCTTGAATAAAACCTTTAAAATCTTCGCGCTGAGCAGGAGTCATTTCGTCCCAAACTTGTTCAAAACCGTCATCTTGATGAAGAATAACAGCGCTTCTGCCGTTGTATTCAAGAAAAGTTCTGCGCTGGCATACAGGGCAGTAAGCAGTTACTTTACCTGCTTCTCTTAACAGATTAAAAGAAATTTTATCTGTCACCTTACGGCAACAAGGGCAATAAATTGAACATAAATGACCCGGACTTTTTTGTTCCATTTTTATCTCCTTTTAGACTAACAACTAATTTTAACATACCTTATTCAAATTTATAAGTCAAAAAAATAATTTCAAAAACATTCACAGTTTTTTTAATATCAATTTATTAACAAGCCATGTTTATTCATGTCTGATCTGATATTTCAGCTAATATATCATTTACTATTTTATTTAACAGTTTACCATGCTTTGTAGCTAAAACTGTAACCTACTTATTATTTTTGCCAAACCTGATTTTTTGTTTGCATCTTTTAAGAATTTCTTGCGCTGAATCATTGTTAGGATCAAGCCTCAAAGCTTCTTCGCAGTCATCAATTGCTTTTTGATATTCGCCTGAGGTTTCGTACATCTCTGCGCGGGAATCCCAATAAGAAGAATAGTCCGGCTGAAGTTCTAAAACCTTATTTAAATCAGCAATAGCTTTGTCCAATTCCCCTTTTTCTTTATAGACATAAGCTCGATTATTTAAATAAAACGCCGGATTATATCCGCGGTATCCATGACTTCCTAAAGCATTATACATGGCGAACACTTCTGCAAAACCGCTTCCGTCATCGTTATGCGCCATATTTTCCATTTCTTCAAGAGAAGAATCTTCGCTCGGTTTAGGATTAGACGCTCTGTCAGCTTCCGATCCTTCTATTGCTTTTGTATAATCGGCAATAGCCTCTTCATATTGGCGGTTAAATCTGTAAACCCATCCTCTGTGATGATACAAATTATAATCCTGCGGATCCAATTCTATTGCTTTGGTAAAATTTGCAATAGCCTCTTCAAAACATTCTTTTTGCTGATAAGCAATTCCTCTTTTAAAATATAATTTGCATTTATCCTTAGAGAAAGCAAATCTTGAAAGATTTGAATCATCGAGCATTATGTAATCGTTATATATTTTTAAAACATCATAACCGTAAAGAAACTCACCTTCTTCTTTAAATTCTTCATCAGATGCAAAACCTTCTTTGGAAATATATTTTCCGCAGTTTATGCAATATTCCAAACCTTTCGCTGAACCGAATAATGAGGCTTTACAGTATGAACATTTTTCCATAATTTTTCCTTATAACTAAATAACACTCATTATTAATTGATCGTGAAAATCCTGCTTCATATAATAAACATCTTCGTCCAATTTGCGGACAGGACAAACTATAATTGAATCTTTATCTTTACGATCCCAATAAAGACGGATTGCGTTTGAAATAACATCATCTTTATTCAATTTAAATTTTGATGCAAGAGAACGAAGTAAATCATTATGATCCCTTGACGGTCCCCTTGATATATCAATAAAGTTTTTATAAATAACAATTCTGCCGGCAGTTGGAGTCAATTTTCCGTCTTGTAATTGTTTGCAAAAAATAATGTTCATAATGTTTTATCCTCTATAATGTATTATAATACATTTGTTAAAAAATGATAGGTTATTTCATTAGCTAAAACATCATTATAACTTTGAAAAATTAAATCTATTGCGTCCTTCATGTTTAGAAAGGTACAGCATTTTATCAGCTTGTTTAACAAAATCAACGCTGTTTTGCTTATGATTTACACTTCCTGTTACAACCCCAATAGAAATAGTAACAAAGGAAGCGGTTTCACTGTTTTCATGAAGAATATTTTGTTTATGCATGTTCTGTATAAGTTTTTCAGCGATAATACATGCACCGTCCATATTGGCATTCGGCAAAACAACAACAAATTCTTCGCCTCCGTAACGTGCAATAAAATCCGTATCCCGTGTTAAGGTTTTTGAAAGAACATCTGCTACCGTTATAAGACATTTATCACCTTCGCTATGACCGTATGTATCATTATATTTTTTAAAATGATCGATATCGATCAGCATTAAACTTAATAAATCGCCGGAACGTGATAATAATTTCATTAACTTATTTAAATTTTCTTCAAAATAACGTCTGTTATAAATACCTGTAAGAGAATCAAAATATGCTTCTCCCGCTTTTTTCTCGGCTTTTCGTTTTGCATCAACTATATGCAGTAATACAAAAGAAAGCGCAAATGCAAAAGATATTCCTAAAATGGAAATAAAAATTCTCATACCGGTAACTTGCTGGTAAAATTTGCCGACAGGAGTAAAAATTCCTATATGCCATCCGTTTTCAAGCTTTCTTGTAAATAAATTATATTCTGATCCTAAAAGATCATCTGTAACTATATGTTCAAATATATCCGATCCTTTTTCCAAGTTGCTCACAACTACATCAATATTTTTATGCGGCAATTCAGATAAATGTTTTCCTAAATATTCTTTAGAAGGAGATGCTAATATTTCAAGATTATCTGTAATCAATATTCCATAACCGCCTTCTGCAAGCTTTGTATTGACAACATACTCCGCCATTTTATCAAGTTGCACATCAACGGCAACAACTCCCAATGGATTACCATCCCTGTCATGAATTTGCCGTGAATATGAAATTACAGGATCGCTTGTTAAAAGAGCTATATAAGGATTTGTTACCGCTATACCTGTACCTGCGGCAACAGCCGCCTGATACCACGGGCGTTCCATCGGCTTATAACCTTCAGGCGGTATCCAACCTGTACCGTCAAGAAAAATACCTTCATCGGAAGCTGAACCAAACACATTAAAAAATCCGTAAAGGCCATTGAATGCCGATATTCTCACAACATCGGAAGAAAGGTAGTCAGTAATTTCAATCATATGTTCATGAATTAAATCTGCCGAATTACCCTGTAAAATCATTATGAGTATGCTTTGCGAAACATTATGTAAAATTGTTTCTGCATCCCGTAAATTGTCATTTATTTTGGATTGTGTGTAAGACAGAGTATCAGCAGCTTCTTTTGTTAAAAAGTTATGAACAATATCACTGACAAATAAATAGCTAATAAGCACCATTAAGAAAAAAGCCAGCCATACAAATAATAATTGTATTACTGTTGAGCGATTTATATTTAAACTATGTTTACTGTAACTCATAAAATTTACCTGTATTATTTATATTTTAATGACAATATATCAGTAAAATTTGATTTTACAAGCGTTTTTTCTAAAAAGAGCACATAAGTCCATATATTCGCGACATTTGTCCATATAGATATACCGGAAATGAGATAATTTTATCTTATGATTAACGATGAATTATTATAAAACTTTGTTTAGTGAAGGTTTTTTATTTATCATGTTATATTTTAAAAATTTTTTCACTTAAAAAACTCTTAAGTAATATACTGTTTACGGACTGTTTCTATGGCTATGTTTATATGTTTTAAAAAGTCTTCAGAAAAATGCTCAAGTACTGCATTTTGCTCATTTGATATATCTTCACCTTTAAAAAGTGACCAGACTTCAATATCAAGGGCTTGAGCAAGATTACATAATGTTTTAGCTTGCGGAAAATTGTTTCCGCGCTCTATATCAGAAAGGGAAGTAATAGAAATTTTTGCTTTTTCTGCCAACTCGGCTTGTGATAACTGCATGCGAAAACGATAAAATTTGATATTTTTACCTACTTTTTCCTTTAATTCCTGTTCTTGCATTTAAAAATACCTATCCCTATCCCTTTTAATTAAACCAAGCCTCTAAACCATTGACAAACAGCCTGTGCCTTAATACTATAAAGGCTATGACTTGTGTTAGATTGTGGAATTTATTAGTTTTTAAGAAATTCCACAAACAAAGCAAAATCAAAAAAAGCCAATTTTTGGTTTTTTGAATGCTTGTCCGTATGGGTGAGCTATTTTTACAACGAGGTAGTTATTATGAGGAATTTATTCAAGTTCTTTGGGATTATCACATTAATACTGATAATCGGAATTTCAATGATTGGGTGTGATTTATTATTCGGCAATGACTCAAATGAATCTGGCGGAAATGGCAGCGGCGGAGGTGGTAGCAGCGGAGGTGGTACTGGAAGTACCCGACAAAATGCTATATCAGTAACTTTAGGATACTCAACTTCTCATACCATCAGTTCCAGCGGTGAGAATTGGTTTAAGTTTGTAGGCACAGGCAATCCTGTAATTTTTGAAACAATTGGTAATGCAGTAGCTACAACCATAATTATTTATATAGGTGATAATACATATTATGATACTTATACCAGTAGCGGGGGGGAAGGTTCTAATGCTCTACGAAGTCAAAGTACTACTTCTGGAACAACATATTTTGTTAGAATTACCGCACGTAACAGTACTAGCGGCACTTATACCTTTGCTGTAAAAGAACCGACTTCCAATCTCAGAACCAATCCTATAATAATTTCAGTTGGAAATTCCTCTTCTCATACAATCAATTCAAACGGAACACATTGGTTCAGGTTTACAGGTGACGGTAATCGTGTGTTCTTTGAAACTAGCGGTAATGTAGTAAATACTAACATAAATATTTATTCTGGAGACAGTACAAGTTATATTTATAATAATTGGAAAAGTGGAGTTAACTTTATTACAATTTCCGGCCAAATATACTATATCAGTATTACTGGTAATAGTGGGACATACACTTTTAATGTTCGTCATGGTACCGGCGATGGCAGTTCACGTTTTAATGCTATAGAAGTTACACAGGGATATTCTAGTTCTCATACAATTACTTCTAGCGGTGAACACTGGTTTATTTATCAAGGTACAGGAAATCCTGTAACATTTAAGACTACAGGTAATGTAGTAGCTACGACCATTATTATTTATACAGGTGATAATACATATTATGATACTTATACCAGCAGCGGAGGGGAAGGTTCTAATGCATTACGCACACAAAGTACAACTTCAGGAACTAATTACATAATTCGTATCACAGCAAGAAACAGCACCTATGGTACTTACAATTTTATTGTAGAGTAAATAAAAATTTATTAAGGATGTCCAAGAAGAATTAATCACAAAGTCGCAAAAGGCGGAATTATTGATTTCTCAATCATTATGCGCCTTTTTCGTCTTTGTGGTAAAAGGTTTTCAATTAAGTATCAAGCAGAAAAAAATAGCTTAATTCCATTAATGAGAAATTTTGTTTATTCAAAAAGCATTTGACATTCTTACAAATCCATCCTACAATAAAAGTACAAGCAAATAACCTTTGACCCATCTGCCTTAATTAAGAAACATACTATTAAGTTACACCGCGAAATGTTATATTTTAAAAAGGAGTTACCCGTATGGGAAAAAAACAGGCAAAACCAACCGAATCGCTGAATGATGTTATTGACCGAGTTTGGGCTACATTGGACAGGATCTCTCAAGAACATATAGAAATCGATCGTCTTATGAAAGAAAATGCCAAAGAGACCGCTCGCCAGATGAAGGAAAATGCTAAAAAACAAGAAGATGCTGACCGTCAATCGAAGGAAAATGCTAGAAAACAAGAAGAAACCGCTCGCCAGATACAAGAATACAATAAAAGGTTTGGGGATTTTACGAACCGTTTCGGAGAAATTGTTGAATATATGATCGCACCTAATTTAAGGGAACGATTTAATGATTTAGGATTGTTTTTTCCAACCACAAGTAATGGTTTTGAAGTTTCCGATCATAAAAATCAAATATTCCTTGAGATTGATTTTTTTCTTCAAAACGGAGAGAAGGCAATGTTAGTTGAAGTAAAATCTAAACTTACAGCGGCACATATAAAAGAGCATATAAAACGCCTTGAAAAAATGCGAAAATATGCTGATTTACACGGAGATAAACGCATGTTTTTAGGCGCTGTCGCAGGGGTAGTAATTTCAAAAAATGTAAAAGAAAATGCTCTTAAACAAGGATTATACGTATTAGAACCTTCCGGCGAAACTTTTCATATAACACCGCCTTTCGGTACACCTAAAGAATGGTAAAACATTTAAATTAATATTCATAAAAAAAGCCCCGGAGTTCCCTCCGAAGGCTTTTCTTTTAAAACTATTTTTTATCCGTTATCTGATATTAAAGACCCAGTAAATAGCTATTTAGCACATTCTCAAGATATTCCTGCTTGCCGCTTGTAATACCTGTCTTGCCGTAACCTGCGTCTGTTCCGATCTTTGCGAGCTGTTCGAGTGTAAGCTCTCCCTTAGAGAACTTCGCGCCGTCGCCGCTTGTGAATGACGCATAACGGTCTTTTACAAAGTTGGGGATTGTGCCTTCATCGATCATGCGTTGGGCGATTTGCAGTCCAACCGCAAAGCAGTCCATGCCGCCTACGTGTGCGACAAAAAGGTCTGCAGGGTCTACCGAGTTGCGGCGAATCTTCGAGTCGAAGTTAAGACCGCCTTCTTTAAAGCCGCCGATTTTCAAGATGGTGTACATCGCCATCGCAGTTTCATAATAGCTGATCGGGAATTGATCTGTGTCCCAGCCGTTTACCCAATCGCCGCGGTTTGCGTCAACAGAGCCGAAGAAACCTGCGACTGCCGCGGTTTCAAGTTCGTGCGCAAATTCGTGACCTGCAAGTTCCGCGTGGTTCGCTTCGATGTTCATGCGGAAATCTTTTTCAAGACCCCATTGGCGCAGGAAGCCGATAACGGTTTCTGTGTCAAAATCATATTGATGTTTTGTCGGTTCCATCGGTTTCGGTTCAATATAGAACACGCCTTTGAATCCCTGTTTGCGTGCATAGTCTCTCGCCATTGTAAGGAAACGTGCAAGATTTTCTTTTTCTCTTTTAAGGTCTGTGTTGAGTAAGCTCATATATCCTTCGCGTCCGCCCCAGAAAGTATAACCCAAACCGCCAAGTTCAATTGTCGCATCAATCGCGGCTTTTACCTGAGTTGCGGCTAACGCGATTACTCCGAATTCGGGGTTGGTCGCGGCACCGTTCATAAAGCGCGGGTTACTGAAAACATTTGCTGTTCCCCAAAGAAGTTTTACGCCGGTTTCGCCTTGAAGTTTTTTTGCTTTTGCAACTAAGGTTTTAAGATTTTTTTCGCTCTCTGCAGGGTTTGCACCTTCGGGAGCGATGTCTCTGTCATGGAAAGCGTAAAATTCCGCGCCGATTTTTGTAAAGAATTCAAAAGCAGCGTCCATTTTTTTGTCAGCGGCATCCATCGGATCTTTTGCGTCAGCATTCCACGGGAAAATGTGAGTGCCGGGACCGAAAGGATCTCCGCCGTCTCCGCA
>WQSW01000022.1 GCA_009787695.1 Treponema sp. | reverse complement strand
AACCCCTGGCCTATTGATTGCGAACCAATCGCTCTACCAACTGAGCTATATCCCCGCACTTTTTTGAGGTTATCAGGTTTTATATATTGTGTCAAGAAGTGTGTGACTTAGTCTTTTTTATCCGTTAATCCTGCCAATTTTTAATTAAAACTTCTTTTACTGCTCCCCTTCCCTGTGAATCAGAGTTAATCGCTCTTTTTGCCTGTATCGAAATTATTTCAAAAAACTCACTGTTATATAATTCCCGAATGTATTGCGTATCGGAATTACTTAACAAACATTTAACACCTTTACTTGTTAGTTTTTTAATAACATTGCAAAGTCTTTCTTGTTCGGTTTCATTAAACCCGTCTGCCTGATACCCTGTAAAATTTGTTTTATCAGGACTATGATAAGGCGGATCAAAATACACAAACGATTTTTTACAAGCAGCCGATACTGCAATTTCAAAATCACAATTTAAAATTTTAATTTTATTTGATATTAAATAATCATTTATTTGACGCAGCACAATTTCTTCATATATAGAAGGATTTATATATTTACCGTAAGGTACATTGAAAAACCCTTTTGAGTTAACACGGTACAAACCATTAAAACAGGTTTTATTCAAAAAAATAAGACGGGTTGCTTTTTCAATATCTGATAATTTAATAAATTTTTTTGCATCGCGATCAATATTTCTTATTTTATAAAAATTATCTTTGTCAATTTTTTTCTGATATTTTTTCAGCAATACAATAAGTTCATCAATATTTTCTTTAATCACATTATAGGTAAGAATTAATTGTTCGTTTAAATCATTTATTACCGCCTTTTTAGGCTGCAAATCAAAGAAAACTGCACCTGCGCCTAAAAACGGCTCGTAATAAATATAATTGCTGATATCGGCAGGGAAGTGCTTTTTTATTTCAGTCAGTAATTGCCTCTTACCTCCTGCCCATTTTAAAAACGGTTTTATAAGCGGATTGTTCCCTGCCAAATTTATATAACCTTAATCATCCAACTTTTAGTATCAGGTAATTTACCGTACTGAATACCTTTTATTGTATCGCGTATATCAGAGGTTAACTCTCCTGTTTTGCCGTTATTAAAAATAACTTTTTTTCCATGATAGTTGATTGAAGTAAGCGGAGTTGCTCCTGCCGCTGTGCCGCTGACAAAACATTCTTTAGCATCAGAGAGCGCTTCTTCTATTGACACTTTGCGTTCTGTTACTTTTATTCCTTTGTCACGTGCCAGTTCTATAATGCTTGCTCTTGTGATGCCGGGAAGTATTGTATCGCCGAGTTCCGGTGTTACAAGTTCTCCGGATTTAAGATAAAAGAAAATGTTACACGACGATCCTTCTTCTATGTACTTTCGCTGTGTTGCATCAAGAAAAATACATTCCATGTAACCGTTCTTTAACGCTTCGGATTTTGCAAGAGCAGATATTACATAATTTGAACAAGCCTTTATCCAGCCTGTCCCGTTTGGTGTTGCGCGGATTCTTTCTGAAACAATTGCATCTGAATTTCCTGCGGTAAAATAAGAGCTTACAGGAGTGTTAATCACCATAACATATGGTTCATTGGATAAATTTACACCGATGCCGCCTTCTGAAATAGTAAAAGGTCTTATGTAGACAGAGTCTGCTGTCATAAAATAATCTTTTTCCCATTCTGATTTATAATGGGGTAAAAAGTCCAACTTCGCGTTTCGTTTAACGGTTTCTATGCACGCTTCTAAAAATAATTTTTCCGGGAAAGGCGGCATACATAAGCCTTCCATAGAACGCGCAAAACGCTCCGCATTTTTATCAGGTCTGAAAATTGCAAGCCCGCCGTCTTTTTGCGGGAACGCCTTTAAACCTTCAAAACATGCAAGCCCGTATTGGGTTGTATAATTCACAAGAGGCATATCTTCATAATAATTGCGTGAATTTTGCAAGTTAATCCGATCTTCTTCGCTCATTGCCTTTTCTTCTTCATGCGTCTTATGAGGTTTTTCTAAATATTCGCTTTCCCATTTACCTTTAGAATATTTTGATCGGTAGGTGACAGGGTATGTGTTTAATGCAAAAGCCATTTTTTTCTCCTTAGGGTTACTATACAAATAATTTTTTTTTGATTCAAGTATAGAAAAACATGATTTGCAAACTCTGTTAGTACTGCGTTTTATCTTCTTTTCTTTTTTAAATTCATCAATTTCTTTCTAAAAGCCTCTGCTATATTAAATAAAGCGTAAAAAAAAGGCTTATATGCGTAATCCCAACTGCCGGGACGATGAATAATTTGCCCTCCGAAACCTGTTTTAAAACGGTAAAGACCAGCCATAGGATGATTCGGATCTTCATTCGGAGGTATGCCAAAAAGATCGTAGTAAAGGCAGCCGGCTTCTTTTGCATCCTGCATAGCCCTCCATTGAAGAGCATAAGGTGCCATTAAATTACGCTTATTTTTGGATGAGGCTCCGTATAAATAAGTTGCTTCCTTGCCGTAAAAAAGAACTATTATCGCCGCTAAAACATCATCTTCATGTTTTGCTGTATATAAGCTGATTGATACCCCTTCCTTTTTTTTACATAAATCATAAAGGGTTCTATAATAATTTATATTATGTACTGCAATTCCGTCTCTTACAGCAGTCTCTTTTAAAAGACTGTAAAATATTTCTAAGTCATTTTCTGTTCCAATATTAACCTGCACGCTTTTTTTTCCGGCAAGCGAAATATTATACCGCCATTTAGGTTTCATCTTCGCCAGTAATTCCTCACAAGAAGCCGACAGATCGATGATAACCGTATCAGGCGGCTGTACAGTAGCCGCAGATTTTTTAAAACCTGCATCAGCAAAAATAGAGTTTTTAAATTCATCGTTTTGTGCGATGAACCACGGCGGTTCAAAACGGATGAACACAGTGTTATGTGCAAAAAACGATTTAAGTTTATCGGCAAGTTCTGCTGTTACATTGGGTTTAATATTATCAGTAAAACAAGAAGGCAGCTGAGGCCCCCATGGTACATATGCAAAAGAAAATCCGGGAACAAGACGGCGGTATAATATTAAAAGATTAGTCCTTTCCTGTATTTCATTATAAGACCATTCTATTAAAAACGCTTTTGCATTCCAGCCAAAAAGAGATTTAAACTCCCCCCACATTGCGGATTGTAAAAAAGAAGAAGCCTCTTTGCATATCTCTAAATCTGCTTTTGTAATTTTTTTTATATAAAACGAATCGGAGGTATTAAGGTTTTGGGTTGTTTTTTTATTTTTCAAACCGTAAATCCTTTAACCTACTTCTCCGTCTTTAATTATTTTTGTGCGAACTTCTTTTCCGTTAAGGCACAATTTTTTTCCTTCACATTGAACAATATAATCTTTTACTGTGATCGAGTATGAAAAGAAAGTATCGATATCTATCTCCGGTAAATCAGAAAGTATTTCTTCGCCTTCAGGCAAAAACCTTGTTCCTGTCGGAAAACTGTTTGAATCAAGCACTTCAACTCTTTCAGAAGGCTTTCCTTCAGAGTCTGTGCCGTTATTATCTCCTGCTGCAAGAAGCATACCTTTCGATTCAATTCCTCTTAATTTTGCAGTTTTTAAGTTATATGCAACGATTATTTGCTTTCCAAGAAGTTCTTCTTCTTTGTAAAACGGAACAAGCCCTGATACTATCTGCCTCTCATCGCGGACACCTGTAACTCCCTCTCCTGCTTCTAGATTTATAATGTAAAGTTTATCCGCCTTCGGGTGTCTTTCTATTTTTTCTATCTTTGCAACACGCAAGTCAATTACAGAAGAGAAACTTTTTTTATTTTGCAAAGAACTTTCACCTGCTTCATTTCTTTCTTTCTGAGTTCCGGAGAAACGCTCGCGCAGTTCTTTAATTTTATCATCTTCCAGTTTACTAAAAAGAACCTCGCTTGTTATCTGCACATCCCCTATTCCTTGTGCCTTACCAATATCTTTCCAAGAAAGATTTTCACTGTGTTTTAATTTAAAAAATGAAGCGATTTTAGCGGCAGATTGCGGTAAAAAAGGTTCTATTAAAACAGATAAATCACGCACAATGTATGCAAGATCGCGGATTACAGAGCAGGCTTTATTTGGATTTTCATTTCGTAAACGCCACGGCTCATTATCTTGAAAATATTTATTTGCAAAAGAAGAAAGTTCAAATATTTCCCTGAACGCATCTCTTAAATATGCTTTATCAAGTTTTTCTGTGATAGATTTTTCGTACTTTGTTACTTCTTCCCAGAAATTACTGTCACTGTCTGCATAAGGAATCTTGCCGTCATAATAGCGCGTAACAAAAGATAAAGTGCGGTTTACTAAATTTCCGAAATTACCGATAAGCTCCCCGTTTACCTTTTCTTTAAAATCGTCCCATGTAAACATAACGTCAGATTTTTCAGGACGGTTATAATAAATGTAAAAACGCCAAACATCAGAAGGGATACCTGTTTCCATTGCATCTGTTCCAAAAACGCCGATCCCTTTTGATTTTGAAAATTTGGAATTTTCATAATTAAGATACTCTGAACTTGACATATGGTGCAGCATTGTCCACTTGTCTGCGCTTCCTAAAAGACTGGAAGGAAAAATTACTGTGTGGAAAGTAACATTGTCTTTGCCGATAAATTGGAATAAATCCACTTCTTCAGGGTTTTTCCACCAGTAGTCTACGAACTTTCGCCAATCGCCTTTTTCTTCACCTAACAACCCTGTAATTGAAATATAACCTATGGGAGCATCAAACCATACATAAAAAACTTTTTTCTCATAACCTTGTTTTGGAACAGGGATTCCCCATTTTAAATCGCGTGTTATAGCTCTTTCTTTTAAACCGTCTCTTATCATAGCCTGCGTCATTTGAATTGCGTTATGCGCCCAAAAACCTTCTACAGATGCTTTTTTCATCCAGTTTTCGAGTTTACCGCTAATCTTTGGAAGATCAATATAAAGATGATCTGTCTTTTTTAACGAAGGTTTGCTTGTGCATGCAGAACATTGCGGTTCTTTTAAATCGGTAGGGTCTAATAATTTTCCGCAAGCCTCGCATTGATCTCCTCTTGCATCTGCACTTCCGCAAACAGGGCAAACACCTCTGATATAGCGATCTGCTAAAAATCGTTCGCATTTTTCGCAAAAAAACTGTTCATTTGTTTTTTCACAGATAAGCCCTTCTTTATCAAGTTTTAAAAAAATATCCTGAACAACTTCTGTTTGGATTTTTGTGGAAGTACGTCCGAATTTATCAAAAGCAATATTAAACCAACTGTAAATTTCCGCATGTATCGCATGATAACGATCGCACAATTCTTTTGGACTTACCCCTTCTTCTGCAGCCTTGTTTTCAGTTGCTGTGCCGTATTCATCAGTTCCGCAAACATAGAGGGTTTCTATTCCGTTCAGTCTGCAAAAACGCGCAAAAGCATCAGCAGACAAAACTTGTATCAGATTCCCAAGATGGGGAACATTATTAACATAAGGTAATGCCGATGTAATTAATCTTCTTTTCATTCTGATATGATAACTAAAATTGTATAATCTATCAATAGCGGTTAATTGTTTTAATGCGAGAATTTAAAAGAAAAGTCGTTTTTCCATATTTCGCCGCCTGACAAAGACAAAGAAAAAACAGGCAAGATACAAGTTGCCTGGTAAAATTTTTGTATATCTTCTTGATTATCATTTTTATTTAAATCGTTATTAAAAGAGTTAATCAAGTAAACAGAAAAAGTATTAGTAGAATTAAAAAGAATCTGAACTTCATTTTTAACATCTAATATTTTTATATTAGATATTTTTAAATTATTTTCTAAAGGAATATCTTTATTTACAAGTGCTGACGTGTTTTCATTCCGGTTCGCATCTTGAACAGCCTTCACTTCCGATTGTGTATAAAAACGAACATATTCTTCTGATATACCTGCAAATGATAAATCAATTTCCGGTATAAACAAAAATTTTTGCGGACCGAATAAAGATTGATCTTTTTCTGTGTTTTTTATTAAATAACTTACTGTTATAACATCTTTCTTTAATTTATAGCACTTTGTAATTTCTATACTGTTAAACGGAATATTTTCGCTTGTTGCAGCCAGCTTAAAGCATGTTTTTCCTTTTTTATCTTGAGTAACTGCTTCATAATATTCATTAAAACATAAACGCCCTTGCAAATCATCGCAAACAGAATTAATAATATCTGCTAAATTATTTATATCGGTATCAGCAGAAAGGAGCATATCTGCAAATGCGGCACGGTTTATATTCCTATTTAAAATTACAGAATTTTTATCATTCTTGTATGTGTAATTCGCATCAGAGCCGCAATCAAGATAATTCCATTCTTTTGGTAAATAATCAAGTTCAAAAATTGCAGCGCCTTTTTGCCGTATATAGCAGTTTATAAGAGAATCTTGAAACAGATATTCTTTAATACCGTCAAAATCAAAATCATATTGAATAAGAGATAAAGCAAACTTTCCTTTATCTCTTGTCATGCTTTCTGCACGTAACAGCGAACTATAAGCTGCTTTGCGAAGTTTATTACGCAAATATCCATAAGAAGGAAAAAACAGAAATGAATCTTGCGCTTTCCATAATTCTTCTCTTGCAATTAATTTCCGCGCTTTATCGCCCTTTAATGAGTTGACAAGAACATTTACAAAAATCATTTTTGCATATAAATCATTTGCTTCTTCATCTTCGATAATAAAACGGCGCGGCGAAAAATCATTTAAAATAAAGGCACTGTCGCTTTGCAAACGGTTTGCTTCTGGAGTAAAGGCAGAAGAATTTGGAAAGCATATTTTTTTATATTTTTTTTGATTCTTTAAAATTTTAAACGGCAATACAGTTTCTACGATATCTTGCGAAAGAGAAATCTCTTCAAAAAAACGATTCCATGCAGTATCTATCGCTTCTTCAGGAGAAGATAAAATTTTATCAGGAAAAACACAAACAATTCTTGTGTTTGCATTACTCTTATTTTCTTTTAAAAATTTTTTATTAAGTTCGACAAATGTCTGCGAAAAACTTTTTTCTGCCAATTCTTTTTCTATATTTAATGAAACAGGAAAAATCACCGTATATTTTCCTTGATCCTCGCTTATACAAGGATAAAAAAGCCCTTCTCCTTTCACGCCTGCCATTTTAAATTGATCCTGAGAAAGAAAAGTATAGGTCATATCACTTGCAGAAAGCGTATTCGCTAAATGCTGCTCCCAAATCATTCCCGGCAGCCAACAGCCTGCAGGGCGTTTGCCGAAATGTTTACGGATATAAGTTGTCATAAATTCAATTTGCCCGATTCTGTCTTGCAAAGGAATTAAAGGGAACATCGGCTCATAAAAACCGCCGCCTAAAATTTCAATTTGTTTTCTGCCTATCATGTCTTCGATCAGCATAAAAAGCTCAGAATGAGTTCTTTCTATCCAATAAAGCAATACTCCTGAATAATGCAGTACAGCATTTATATTAGGATAACGGTAAAGATTTGAGATAAAAGGACGCAGTTTATTTTCGTATACATATTCAAATTCATTTTCCGGTGCGCCTGAAGGTATATGTGCATGAGTACCCAGAATTAAAGAAATTTTATTTGGTATCGCCTTTCCTTCTTCTTTCACATAACACCTATCATTCTGAAAAGCAATAATGATGCTGATGTAAAAACAAGGGATAACATTCCCATAGTAATTAGAACTAAGGGTTTGCCTCTTAAAAAGAGCGGAACAGCTTCAAGTGAAGCTCTTTTTCTTATTTCTCTTATAATTAAATTAACAATAAATATTCCAAATATAAAACCAAAAGATAAAACCACAGTCTCTAAAAAATCATTGGATAAATTTAGACATAAGAAAACAGCTACCGCTGTAACTCCTCCGTTAAAATTTGCATAACGATCTTCTTCTGTATCTTTCTTAAAAATGAAACGAAAGATTAAATATTCAATCCCGTTGTATATTAAATAACTTACAGGAAATAACAGTATATAAATAAAAATTCCCTGAATTAAATTGTAAATAACTTTTGAGAATATAACCCATAATAATATTATTGTAAGAAAAACAATAACGGATTTAATCAGCGAATATTTATCAAGAGGAGAGCCTTCGCCTTCCTGAGGTATTTTTGCTTCTACTGCCTCTTTAATTCCAAGAGCGCATTGTAAAAGCAAATTAATAGTAAAACCGGAATAAATAAATAAAAGTAAAAGAGGTGCACCGTTCATTTATATTCTCCCCAAAAGTTTTCCTTTACCGTATTGATAAAGACAAATACAATATCCTAACAACAATAATGCGCCTGCAGAAGATGCAAAAACACCGATTGGGAAAAACGAATTTGATTTGAAATACATTATTGTCACCATTCCCTGAGCTGTTCCGGGAAATGACAGCAAACAATAAGACAAAGGCTCTCTTAATATAGAAAAAGCAATTATTAAAACAGCCAAAGATGCGGCACCGGAAACAGAGTCCGATACACTGTCAAAAACATCAATGTTTACTTTTGAATTTTTATTGGCTGATGTTTGATCGGCAGTTCCGTCATCTGCAAAACCTGTTTGCGCGCAAAACAGCGGAACCAATAACATAAGCATAAAAGTTTCCAGAGCTGCAAAAGGACAAAGCAGCCAAAATAAAAATAAATATACACTGCCGAAAAACGCCGCCAAACAAGAATAAATAGCGCTTCTTCCCTTTTCCGGTATAATTTTTTTTCCTACAGATAATAAAAAAGCAAAAGAAAAAGCGGTAAGCCCGTATACCCAAAACAGGCAGCCTGCAATGGTAATTGCCCATGAAAGGCGCGCGGATGCCATGACCAATAAACTAATACCCATTAATCCGCCCAGCGGCGACAGAGAACCCCAAAAAGAATGATGACGGCTTATACTCATTTTGTACTTCCTTCTATTGATACGCTGTTCGTTAGAAATGTATGCATCATAGATTCAATCCTGTTAATATATATTTGTAAAATACTTTTAGGCAAGGTATCAAAAACATATGAAGCATGAGCGCTTAACGGCAGAATTTCACTTACTTTTCCGTTAGGTGCAACAATTGCACCAAGCGGAAGCATTATACCGTCTTGAAAAACAGTAAAAACAAACATATAATCAGACGAATTATGCATCGTATACCAGTAGCCTAAAAGATTTGCATTTCCCGATCTTTTTTCAATTAAATCTTGATTCAAAGATGCTGAAAGCCTTCTTGAATCATTATTGCTGATTAATACATTATTTACAGTCCGTAAAAGATAGTATGACTGCACAGACTGCGTAATAATCCAAATAAAAGAAATTAAAATTAATAAGCCGAATATCCAGCCTAAAAGAATCGCTTTATCTTTTAGCTTACTAATTCCGGTAACCGCATTGTTTAATGTAATATCATCTTTATTCATCAGGTTTTCTCCTGAGCGATTTTATTATTTTTATCTTGATAATATTTTGCAGAGTTTTTATATATTTTTTTTCTTGAAAAAAAGATTTTTTCTTCTATGTGACGGATAATCGGCGTTAAGCAATTTACAAGAGCAAGAGCGATAAAACAACCTGAATATTCCATACATTTATAACGGAAAAACCAAGCAAGAACGGCGCTTAAAATAACAGAAAATATAATGCCAATGTTTAATTTTGCACTGCTTGAAGGTTCTGCGGCAAGAATAAAAGCTGCTGCAATCGTGCCGCCGGAAAAAATTCCGTAAAGAATATCCCCGTCCCAAAAACTTCCGGCATCTCCTGCAAGACGGATAAGAAATCCGTAAACTGTAAGAAACACTAACGGAATCCAGCCGCGATTAATCCCGACAGCAGTGATAATAATCGTACCTAATAAAAGAGCTAAAAGCCCTCTGTCTGTTATAATACCTGCACTGTCATTAAAAAGAAGATTGATATAACCTGAAGGCATTTGAACACCGGCGATAGAAAAAATATAACTATTTAAAAATTCTGTAATTGAATTATCGACCGGGCTAATTACAGAAGTAACAAGCATTTCTGTAATTGATCCGGAAGAATTATCAAGCGCTTTTTCATAAGCGGCTGTCCACGAGAAACGGATAAAAAGCCAGCCTCCAAGTGCGGGATTAAGCCAATTAGAACCTAAGCCTCCGAAACTATACTTTACAACAATAATTGCAAAAGCGGTTCCAAGAGCGGCATAAACCGGATGCATTTGATTCGGAAGCATAATAGAAAGTATCATAGCGGTTGCCGCCGCACTACCGTCCATTATTTTTGCAAAAACATTGCCTCCGTTATTTGCCGCAGTTTTTCTGGTTAATAAAAATTCCAACAATAAAGCGGATATAAAAGCTGTTATTGCAATAGCAAGAGAACGTCCTCCGTCTCTTAATGATGATTGCAGCACGCAAAGAAATGCACAGCCTGTAATCAGCCACATTCTGCCGGTACTTGGACAAGAAATATTTATTTGCGGTTTATGAAAAAAAATCATTTTACGATCAGCCATTTTTTGCCTCCTGATTTTTTTCCATTATTGTTTCCATTAACGGAATTGCAGACGGACAAACTATTTTACAGCATCCGCAGCCTCGGCAATTTACTGTAACAATTTCCTGCGCTTCAAACATTCTTAAACGTTTATAAATATTCTGAGGATCAAGACCGACAGGACAAACTGCTCTGCATTCGCCGCAATTAATACAATTCTGCTGCCCATGATTTGCAGCCTGCGTTTTTGTCATTGCAACAATCGCATAACACGTTTTACTGACAGGCTCATCAAGATACATTACTTCTTTTCCGGAGAGAGGGGAACCTGTAACTATCTTTTCAGGTTTATCAATAAAACCTCCGCACTGCTCTATTACTTCCCCAATTCTTGTTCCAACCCTTACTTTCATAATTTGCGGATTTTTTATTGCAGAGCCGCCGACAGCAACATATCGATCTAACATCGGTTTTTTATGTACTATTGCATCAAAAGCGGCGGCAAGAACTGCAGGACCTAAAATTAAAAGTTTCCCTAAATTCAGACCTTCTTTTTTTTCATATAAACGAAGAGCAATCTCAAGCTCTCTGTTATTCCGCTGCGGATAACGCGAGCCTGTCAAAACAAGCGAAGAAGGTATTTCAAGTTTTTCCGCTCCTGTTAACAGCATCTGCCCCAAATCTTTTTCGCGGTGAGAAACTGCAAAAATAATTTGCGTAACTTTAAAACATGCTTTTGCTACAATGGCAGCTCCTTCTATAACAGCTTTCATTCTATCCATACATAGAGCGTAATCTGCAATCAGCCAAGGATCATCAAAAACACAACGAACAACAAGTGTTAATTTATCTTCTTTCCTTCCTGCAGAAATCATATCTGCAAGAGGTTTTTCTGTATAATCCATTTCTACAATTCCAAGTTCGGATATCATCTTTTGTAAATCGTATCCGTTTACGCCTATCCATTGATATACATCATCTTTCTTGCCTAATTTTTCAAATGATCCTTCCATCTTAATTACAAAAGCTTCGTTTTCTATACCGTCTCTGTCTTTCCATGATGCTTTTCTGATAACTCTGCCGGGAACTGTCGCATGAACATTAACAGCTCCGGGATCGTTTGCTTTGCCGATTAGCATACCTTCGCGGACTAAATCTCCGACAGAGATAACAGGATACACTTTTTTTAAACTATTCCCAAGAGGAAAAACAGAAAGAGCGGGTAAATATGCATTAACAGCCTCTGATTTTACAGGTGCTGTCGGATCTTCGTAGGGAAGCCCTCCCCTTGGAAATGAATATATCTTCATAATTTATGCATCCTTTCGGTAACTGCCAAGTAACGTCTGCCTTCCCAAATTTGCTGGCTGGCTGCGTTTTTGATTTCTATCATTATACAGTAAAGTCTTATTCCAGTTAATACCTATTCCGCGTGATTCACCTGCCATTCTTCTGAAACCGGAAAAATCAAAACGCAAAGAATAATCATTTTTACGTTTGATAAAAAACCCGGCTAAAGCAAAAAATACTAAAACCAATAACACTATTTTTTCCGATAAATTGTCCGATCTTACAGAGTGTGCATTGCCCGAATTTGTTTTTTCACCTGAATTAACCATATAAAAAAAATCCATTAAATGTTTTAACGGAAACGGCGGAAACTGCTGCGTTTCTATAGAATTGTTTACCGGTGTTTTAATTGCAGGAAGCCCGTCTGTATCAAAAAAGAAAGAAGGAAAATCTTTGCTTTGCGATCCAAACTGACGTGTCGAAAATGAAGTTTGATATTCTAAATGCTGATAATAATCCTGCTCATCAAGCGCGATATCAAACTTAGTATCTGTTACATAAGAGGAAGTTTGATAAACAGCTAAAAACAAAGTTAAAAAAGCGGCTGCGGCAAAGGGTAGCATATAAAAAGAAAAAGAGAAATCCGGAAAACGCTTTTTAATAATCATTACAGGAGAAAATCTTCTGCGCTGTATACTGTAAATAGATGATATTTTTAAAGATAAAATATAAACAAAAAGAGCGGCAAAAAAGACTGTAAGTAAAAACAAAGGTTTTATCTGAGAAAAAACAACAATTACAGCAACAGATGCAAAAATTGCAAATACTAATAAATAATAAAACCTAAAATTAACAATTTTTTCTTTAATAAATTTTTTAAACGTATTTGTTTTTACTTGATTTGATTGAGATTGTCCCTGATGCACAGCAATTTCACCTAACGGCTCTTTTAACACAACAAAGGCTGCTAAAAAAAGAGCCGCGCAACCTATCCCTGATGCGCCGAAAAATGCAAGAGAAGATAATACAGGAACAAGAGCGATAATAATTTTATAACCGTAATGCGCTTTATTCCGTGCCAAGCAAATAATCAGAAAACATAAAGAAGCTGCTGCATACATAATAAAGAAAAATAATAAAGGTCTGCCTATTCCTGAATAATCAACAGAATAAGGGATATCATTTAAAAGAGAAGCGATTTGTTTATCAATAGAAGCGGAATTCCAATTACCTGCGGCAAGAGGAATATAAACATATCTTTTTCCGTCTTTAATAAATATATCTCTTAATTTTTCTGCATATCCGTCATATCGCGGATCAAAGGGAAAAACTCTTGAAAAATATTTATCCAGCGCAACCGTTTCCAGTGACTCAAAATTATCAAGCACTACCCATTGAGTAGATTCAGAAACAGGCTTTCCTGCGAAAATGTCTAAAAACCCGTGTTCATTATTTAAAAGCGAAACAAGCATTCTGTCATCAACAGAAACATCGGTTGAAAGCACCGCATAGCCGCCTTTAAATTCTTCGTACCCCATTAAAGAGCCGAGAAAAAGAAGCCCTAACGAAACGGACAAAGAAATTAATATGATAAGTAAAGGCTGTAAGAACACAGAGCGGAAAACTGCCATAACAATACCTATAACAGAAAGATAACAACTGCAATCACAATACCCAGACAAGATCCCACCAATACTTCCAGCGGAGTATGACCTTGAATTTCTTTAACTGAATGGAATTCCTGCTCGGTGATTTTAGCTATTTGTCTTCCCAAATTATTTAACGCTTTTGCCTGTAAACCGGAAGCCCTTCTGACACCCACAGAATCGCGAAGAACAACTAAGGCTAAAATGAGAGCTATAACAAAATAAGTTGATGATACCCCTTCATAAATCCCGGTAGCGGTGGCAAGCGCGCAAACAACAGCCGAATGGCTTGACGGCATACCGCCTGTCCGCCAAAGCATGGTTTCAATCGCCTCCCAAGTTCTCTTTTTTTTACGTGATAGTAAATAAAATATCATCTTTAAAAATTGAGCGATACACATACTTAATACTGTGGATAAGAATATTTTATTTAAAAACAGGGACTTTAAGGCCGCAACCACTGTCATTTCATTATATTCATATAATAAGCAGTTTTTGTCAAGAAGGGGGTAAGTTTCCGGTAATAGACTGAAAAAAGCGGAATTTCATGTTAACAAGCAGATAAAACGGTATTATAAAAAATAATATTTACTCTATGACAGAGTATCCAAACTTAACAATAAACGGATGCTTTTTATCTATCGGCGCTTCTATTAAATATTCCAAAAACTCAAGTTTCCATGCATGAAGAAAAAAATTACTTGTTTTTTTCTTTGTTGTTTCTTTCTTTCCGTTATACTTAATGTCACCTAACAACGGATGCCCGTGTGCGGCAGCCTGTGCGCGTATTTGATGTGTCCTGCCTGTTGCTATTTCCGCTTTTATTAAAGTATTACCGTCTTCAACTGCAAGAGGTGTAACTTTGGTAATTGCAAACTTTGAATGCTCTCCCCTATTCATTAAGGGCTCTCTTCCTTTAATAAAAGTTTTTTTCTTTTCATGATCACGGATAAGTTCGTCCTGCCAGACTTCTTCACTGTTTATTATCCCTTCTACAACTGCAAGATAAGTTTTTTTTATTTTCCGCTCCCTCATCAATAATGAAAAAAGACGCGCGCCTTCCAAGCCGACAGAAAAAACAACAATCCCGCTTGAAGGTTTATCCAGCCGATGCAAGGGACCTGGTTTAAACGAAATTGACGGAGGCAGTTTATCTGAAAGAAAAGATTGAACTGTTTCTTCTAAACTATCTTGACCGTGCACTGCAATCCCTGCAGGTTTATTAACAGCAATTAAACCTAAACCTTCCCAGAGTATTTCTAATTGCGTCTTTTTTTGAATCTCTTTAGTACAAGATTTTTTACCGTTATTATCTTTTACAGACGGTATTGTTATTTTATCTCCGTATTCAACACGATCTTGCGCCTTTGCAGGTTTTCCGTTTTTAAATACTTGTTTTTTACGCAGCAATCTGTGAATCAATGATAATGGGTGATCGGGTAAGGCTTTGCGCAAAATTCTGTCAAGCCTGCGTCCTGCATCATTTTCGCCTGCAATTAATTCCATTTAAACATGAATCCCAATCGCTTCCCGAATAGCTTCTACCAGAGTTTTCCTGCCTGCAAGCCGTCCTGCTAAGCCCGGTATTTCAACTACAAGCGGAAAATTACCGGATAATTGCCAATTGATCATGTAATCACCAAGCCAATCGGCAGTTTCTTCTGTCATGATCAGAATCTGACAATTATCTTGTTCTGATGGAATTTTATTTGACAAGCCGCTCAGATCGATATCTTCAATCTTTTCGGTGATTTTTCTGAAAACAGCGATTGCCTCATCTGCATCCCTTACGGCTAATCCTTCTATGCCGATAAAACGAAACGCTGTTACAAGTTCTTCGTCACCTAAAAAATAAAGTTCCACCTTGATGTCCGTTATATAAACAGAATTAAAAGTGCAACAAGAAAGCCCCAAAGACAAATACCTTCGGCAAGTCCTGCGTAAGGCAGTGCTTTTCCGAAAAGGTCAGGGTTCTCGCTCATTGCGCCCATTGCGGCAGAACCTATCCTGCCTACCGCTATCCCGCCTGCTATGCAGGAAATGCCAACCGCTAAAGCGGCGGCAATGCATTTAAGCGAATCTGCAATCGATGTTTCTGAAACATTCTCCGATGAATGATCCTGAGCAAGCATTACAGCAGGCGCAAAAATCGAGACGCTAATCAGCATCAATAAAAATATTTTTTTCATAATTTCTCCTTTTATATGTTTTTTGATTTGAACCTGAACGGCGCAAACTCAACTCCTGTCTCAATAAAAAATTTATTAAAAAATTCATAATATTGCAAGCGTACAACCTGTATAGCAACAATTAATCCTTCCAGAACGATGATGATTGTATTCCCTATAATTGATATTAACACAGCGGAAAATGTTCCTGCAATGCCGGAACGGGCAAGCTCGTCTGTAAAATAAAAAATGATAAATGAAAAAACCGCATGAGCAAGAGCGAATGCACCGACACGCAAAAAACTAATTGTATTGGAAAGATAATTAGAAATTGTTTCCATCACTTCTACAAATCCTTCCATTATAAAAGTAAAAATCCCGAATTCTATAACGGGTTTCTGACGCGAAATTAATTTCCAAATAATAGGACCAAAAAAGATGCATAGAACAGGAACTGTAAGGCATGCAATATCGTATCCTTCAAATTTTCCGCCGAATATCAGCCGCAATCCTATAAAAATCGCGTACCAAAAAAATACAAGCCCTGCTAATCCTGTCTTGGAAAAAAAGGCGGCTTGATATTTTTTAAGTACACATCGGTTATAAATATTTATAAGTAATCCCAATGAATTAATTACAATTCCTATAGAAATAGTAAAACCAAAAAAGTACAGTAATTTTGTAATGCTTCCGCCTTCCCCCGCCATAGGTAAAATGTGCAGAATGTGATCCATCGGCTTACCGAAAAGAAAAGAGGTAATCGCTCTTGTCGGAACTACTAGTAATTTTTCATTTGCAAAAACCGAACCTGCAAGAAAGCCCATAATCATCGATGCTATACCGACAGAAATAAGCGGCGTAGAAAACTTTTTAAACTTCGGCAAGAAGGAGGGAATTTTATTTAATAAAATACCTGCAAGCAAAAGTACAAAACCTTGCCCTACATCTCCGAACATAATCCCAAACATCAATGTAAAAAAGAATGCTACTATAGGTGTGGGATCAATTGTTCCGTATAACGGCGCTCCGTAGGAAAACACAACACTTTCAAAACCTTTTACAAAACTATTATGTTTCATTGCTACAGGCACTTTTTCTTTTCCGCTTTGAATCGACGGCACTTCATCCGGCGTGTAAGAATGAACAGCTATTCTTCCGTCAGTTAACGCAGATAAATCTTTAACAAGTTTCGCCTCTGTATCTAACGGCGTCCAACCGGAAAAATGATATAAAGTATTTGTAGAAGTAAATCTGGATTTAATCCCTTCTATTATTAGAGCGTTATGCCATGAAGAAACAAGCCTTTCAAGATCACCTGTGTATTCCTGTGCCATTTTTTCTTTGTCTGCTTTTATTTTATCAAGTTCTTTTTCAAGATTTTGATACTGTTCATTTAGACTTTTTAACATATCAACAGGAACACCGCGGTAATTTTCAGGAATTGAAATCGGCTCAAAAGAAACTTTTTTTAATTGTGTATCAAGTGCAAAGCGTCCTTTTTTTGAACTTGCAGCAAGGATACGGTTTCCGTCACCTAACGGGATAATCACGGCACGTTCTCCAAGATTTTCCCGCAATGTTTGAATTTCTTTCATTTCAAGCCGGCCAAGACGCAAAGTTAAATAAGAAAGATGATCAAAATCAGAGAACGGAACATTCATTTTGGAGAAAGCTCTTGCCTCTGTAATTGTTTCTCTTATCCGCTGTTTTTCCTGTATTGTTTTATGTTCAATTTCTTTTAAATTTTCAATTGTGCTGCAAAGATTCTCTGTAAGATCTATTTCTTCTTTACCCGGCAGAACAATATTTTCTTCATCATCTTCGTAATAATCAATTCCTATCTTTCCGCCGATAAACTCTGCCGCATCATGTATTCTTTCTATTTTATCTCTTATCTCAGCAACTGCTGCATTGTCTGCTGTACTTTGCGGTTCAGAAAATTGCATAACTGCCGATTTTCCAAGATATTCAAGAACGGCATCCATATCATTTTTAAAAACTGTAAGCTCGATAAATTTCATTTTACGCGGGAGTAACATCAGTTTACCTCCGCATGTATCAGCAATTTAAAAACAGCAGAACTATCCATTCCAAGTGCCAAGCCTTCTGCAACACTTGTAAGTATATCTTCTTCAAATTGTTTTAGTTTGATAAAACAATAAATTGCACTGACAGACATAGGCAGAGTGTGAAAATTATGAAAAGCAAGGTGATGTAAATATTGCGTTGCGGCATTTTGAAAAAAACGCGGATCAACCATCCAATGTACTGCTGTTTGCTGCGACGCCGCTTCTTCGCTGTTTAAAAATCTCTCCCATTTCCAGCCTTGCCAGGGAAGGCGCACATCAAGAGGTAAATCCAAAGAAATTAAAGCGTCTGTTGCAACAGATGCTCTTTTTTGATAAAAGTTTTTATGAAGTTTAAAATCCATTAAATGTTTTGCGGTTTCTATCTCGCTTTTTTGATAATAAGTGCGAAGACGCAAAGCCCACACGCAATTACGCAAAGAAATTTCATCAAAAATAAGACGCGATGCAACTTCGCGATCATCATCAGAAAGCTGATTAAGGCTTTCTATTAAACCTTGATAAAAACGGAAATCTAATTTTGTTTCGATTGCTGTTAAATCAACAGAAGACCAGACTGAGTTTGATGCATTCATGCCTTGTTTTATATTTTTTAAATCATCAGAAAGAAGAAATTCAAATTCGGTTTTTTTGATCATAGATACAACATCAGGATAATTTTCAAAACGCACGGTTTTAAAACGCCCAATATCGCTGATAACAGGTTTTTCTGTGCCGTTTATAATATGTGCAAGACATTCTTTAAGATCGCTGTACTCAAACCCTTTTATCATACGCACTAAAAGTTTCGGCGGTTCAGTAAAAGCGTTTACAATTGATAATATTTGACGCACTGCTCTTTCAATAATACGTCTTTCCATGTCAACTAACAGCTCTCTTCCGGGAAGTTCTTTGCGGTGTTCGGGAAAAACCAATCTGTCCAGTTCGTATAATGTATGAAGCCCTGAAAGAAGCGGTAATCTTTTTCCCAAAAAAGATTTGCCGATTATCCAGCTTGCTTTAGCATATGCATAACCGCTGTCAGAACTCATAATTTTAACCTTGCTAAAAATCCTGCGGATTTTTAACTAATAAAAATTCATTTAAAAGAGCGGAAAAATGATCCTCATCAACCTTGATGGAATCAATTTCTTTCCTGTAGTCATCAAGCTCTTTTTGGTATTTTGCTCTGATAATTTCTTTTTCTTTTAAAAGAGATTCTTCTTGTTTTTGAATTTCTTCTTTAAAACGATGTTCGTATGCGATGCGGTTTTTTTCTTCATTTTCGTGGATACGCCTTGCGGCTTCCGTTTCTGCATCATTTACAAGAGAGGAAGCTTGCGCTTCAACTTCCAATAAATGCCCAAGCATACCCCGAGAAGAATCATCTTTCTCTTGATGCACATCTTTCGCCATAATCAATTTTGAGCGGCAAGCAATTCTTCAAATTTGCGTATAATTTTATACGCACTCTGAGAATCTTTTTGCGATTGCAATTCAATTTGAAACTGCGGTATTTCGATCAGTTCCGCTAAATGTTTTAACAACCTTAAATATTTTTCAGAGTCTTCCATTGGAGAGATAATCAAAAAAAGAAGATAAACAGGTTCCCCGTCCAATGCATCGTATTGAACACCTTTGCGGGAAATTCCAAGAACACCTTTCATTGTTTCTACAGCATTTGTTTTTCCGTGAGGAACTGCAATACCTTTGTGAATACCTGTCGACATCTTGGCTTCTCTTGTAAGTATCGCTTCAAGTATTTCATCATGAGAAGATGATTTGTCGGCTTGACAATAATACGCAACGAGTTCTTCAAATACTTCGTCTTTATCTTCGGCTTCAAGATCAACTTTGATAAACTCAGGCAGTAATACATCTTGCAGTATCATAAAAACCTCTGGCCTTAATGATCTTGTCTTTAATGATCATGATCGTCGTGATCGTGGTCATGATCACTGTGATCATCAATTAAAAACTCATTCTGTGACGGATTTAATTCTTCTTCCAGCCAATTGGTTTGCGTTCTTTCGGTAGAGAGCCTCCGCGCTTCTTCTTCAACACCCGATCCGACATTGGTACGGCTGAGCAGAGCAAGCCCGAGACTTACAATCAGGAACAGAGCGCCTAGTATAGTTGTTGTGCGGGTAAGAACATTTCCTGAACGAGAGCCGAAAGCCGAATCCGAACCTCCTGCAAAAAGACCGCCAAGATGATTTCCATCTTCGGTTTGGACTAAAACCAGTAATATAAGTAACACGGAAATGATAACGAAAAAGACTAATAAAACAATACTCAAAATTCCCATCTTTAAAAACTCCGATTCATAATATAGGGTTAGTTTATCAAACCCTATAAATTTATGCAATATAGCGGAAGTTAACATGATCCGTAAAATCCATGAAAATCAGCGGATCAATCTTAATTCCTCCTTGTAAATAAGCATTAATAGCAATATTATTAAAGTAATATGCCTCAAAACAAGAAATTTCTATGTTTCTTCCTATTATTATTTCTTTTATCCGCTGTTTTTATTTCCGGTCAGGGCAGAGGGGCGATTTTTGACGAACAGTACGAAAACCTTCCCCGCAGGGCGGAACTTGCAGGGCGCTCTTATGAAGGGCTTCCCTCTTCCTTTTCGCTCAGGCGGTATGCACCTTTACCCGGAGATCAAGCCGATTACGGTACTTGTGTAGCTTGGGCTGCAGCTTATGCGGCAAGGACAATCTCTGAATCCATCGCGCTTAACAGGCTTAATCAAACAGAAACAACTCAAAATGCATTTTCCCCTGTTTATATTTACCGTAATATAAGACCCGATGATCCCATGTGTATACAAGGCGCTCAAATTTACAGTGCTTTAGATTTTATGAGAGATGTCGGAACTGTAAAAACACTTGATGTTGAACGGAATATTTCTTTTCCGCGTGTCGATCTTGCATATTACAGAACTGTCAGAAAATACCCCATTGCAGATTATGTTACATTATTTTCAAGAGATGACAGGCAAAAACCTGCTATAATTACAAGGATAGTAAAAAAAAGTATTTCTGAAGGAAAGCCTGTTATTATCGGTATGAATACTCCGGATTCATTTTTGTCAGCAACAGAAGTTTGGCGTCCCAGAGAAGACCCTAACATTTTTTATGAAGGTCATGCGTTATGCGTAATAGGTTATGATGATGCTCAATACGGCGGCTCCTTTGAAGTGCTGAACAGCTGGGGCAGAAAATGGGGAAACGGCGGATATATCTGGATACCATATAAAACCTTTACCGATTTTGTGTCAGAAGGTTATGAGATAATAGAAAATATCGCTAACTTTTCAACAACAAATAAATTTGAAGGTTTTGTAAGAATGGAAATTGCACAAACAGCGAATAACAATACTGAACGTGCGGTATTTAAATTAAATAAAGAAAATATTTATACATCTGCTGAAACTTTTACACAGGGTACAAAAGTAAACTTTATAGTAGGAGCAAGAGAAAGTGCGTATGTATATTCCTTTGTTGTTACTCAGCCGCAAGAAAGCGATACATCAAACTTTTATTCGCCTGTTTTATTATTTCCGGAAGCGGGACGATCCCCATTGTTAAATTACAGCGACAGCATAGTAGTATTACCCGGCGAAGAAAGAACTATTAATCTTGATACGCAAGGCACTACATATTTAATAACGCTCTATTCAAAATATTCTTTGAATATATTATCAATTATGCGCACATTTTCATCTGCTTCAGGTTCAATCAACAAACGATTAGCCGCCGCGATAGGTGATAATTATACCGCTTCTCTTTCATTCAATGAAAACGAAGCGGCATTTACACTGACACCGGATAATCCAAATACAGTAGCTGTTTTAGTTGTTGCAATCCAACACTAAACATTATTCTTTGTTAATTGATATCGAATATCCTTGATCCGGCTCTTCATCGAGACACCAAACTTTTAATAAGTAAGTTCCTCTGTTAAGATTTTGTGAAAGAAGCGAGCTAAGAGCGTTTCCGCCGTCATCGTCTTCTGCAATGGAATTTAAATTGCTGTCGTATAACTCTATGTATGTATCAAGGCGGTTAGAAGTTAAACCTTTGGTATTAATAACATATTGTCCTGCATTTGTTATCTGAAATGTAAACCAATCAACATCATCCTTTGAATGAAAGGTATGCTCCTGAGCAGAACCAATTTCGATTGGTGTTGCTTCTGACGGCTCATTATTGGGTTCATAGTTATCAGGAGACAAGGTATTCTGTGTTTGGAAAAATGCACGGAAACCATAACTTCCTTTAGCACTTGAATCGTAGCCGCGCACCATAACTATATAACGGCTGCCAGCTTCTGCAACATACCTGATACGCGCGTTATAATTACTGCCGCTGTCGTCATTATCATCAAGCATTTCTTTGCTGTTAGCATCGAATAACTCCATGTAAGTATCCATTCTGCCTGTTGTTTCTATTGTTATCCTGCCGCCTCTTGAAGGAACAATAAGAAAAAAATCCTCATCGCCTTCTTGAATAGTACGATTAACTGTTGCCGCATTTTCTTCGCCTGCGCCTAATTCATAAGTAAAAGGATTTTCCCAACTGCTGGAATTTTCCCTTGCAGCAAGGTATGCTTTAAAACCGTAAGCGCCTGTAGTAGATGAACCATATCCGCGTACAATTGCAACATAGCGGACTCCCGCTCTTACGTTATGCGTAATTTTTGCATTAGAACCTTGACCGCCGTCATCGTTAGATGCAAGCTCTTCTTCATCTTCGTAATTAAAAAAAACAAGAAAGGTATCGATACTTCCCGTTGTTTCTACTGTAAGCCGTCCGTCCCTTTCCGGGACTAAGAGAAAAAAATCTTCGTCACCCTCCGTGAGCGTACGGTTTATCACCGGAGCATTGGGACCCGTGCCGATAGTATGCGGAACAGGATTTTCCCAACTGTCAGGTTCGCGGGCATCTCTTCCTGCAGATGCGGTATTTGATCCGCCGCCGGAACTTGCAGAGATCATAGCATTGATATGCTCTTCTCTTTGAAAACTGGAATTAAAAGATGCTTCGATAATGCGTGAACGGATAGGGCGCGAACCTTCTGCCGATGTTTCCGATAATCTAACCAAAGTAGTATAAATCCTGATGATATTTGCAACTTGAACAATTTCGCCTGTGATAGTCCATTCGATATCGGTTGTATTGCTGGAATAAATGGCATAATTCCTTCCGCTCATATTTGTTAATTCGTCTGTTAATTGATTAACCCAATAAGCGCTGAAATGAGGAACAGCTTCCTGAAAAGTAAACTGACCGATAATTAATTTATCTGCTTTTTTTTCAATAAGTTTTGCGTGAATATTTTTTGCCAAAGCACTGACCGCTTCATCGAATTTCATAACGGGGTTTTCTTCTTCTTGTGCAAAAACGAAAACAACCAAAATAAAAAAGATTGATATTAACAGTAAATATTTTTTCATAGAGCCTCCGTAAGCCATAACTAATAGATATCAGTTATTTTCATTCAAAGCAACACTATCAGCGGCAGACTTTTCAAATCTTTTTATCTCTGCTTCTGTTATCAAACCTCTTTTTAACAGATCGAGAATATAAAAACTGTATTGCTTATCGTATACCGCTATATGACTAAAAACCCAATCTTTTAGAGTACGAACAAACTGATTTGCCACAAATTTCTTACCATCGTTAAAATCCTTTACCGCATCAAGAATCTTCTTGATAAGGTCATCATGCATTTTTTTATGACTTTTATATTCAGGATAACCGATAACCTCTAAAAGCTTAGATTCAACATTAAAATGGAAACGGACATATTGAACCATTTGACTCATTGCATCTTTGAAAGCAGTATTTAGCGCATCACTATCTTTGCGGCAGGCAAGATACAACTGATTGGTCAGTTTAACAAGCTTATGATGCTGGGAATCGATAAGAGAGATTCCGGTAGCATATTTATCTTCCCAAACTACAATTTCAAGGCTTTCATTAGGTTCCAGATTAGTCATAGGAATATTATAGGTTCAAAGTTGTAAAATAGCAAACTTTATTACAGACAAAAAGGTGACAATTACTCTTTGAGCAACTGTCACCTTTGGAAATTATGTTTTTTTTACCTGCAGACAAACCAAGTGACGGGTTGAACATCGTTTGTGCGGAAGATAAACTTTACGTAAAATGTATAGAATTTGACATTTTAACGTGTAAATTTTTTAGATTTTTATTGACAAATTCATTAATACTTGTTAGATTAAAACTTAGTGAAGGAGTCATGGTACGCTATATGTAGCGTTGCTTACCAACTAGACGCTATATATAGGGTTGTTGACTTTTAATAAATCTATTATTATTAAAGTGTACGAATTATTCATTGGTTATGTTTATGTAATGAGTTTAACCGCGACACGAGGCGTGCAGCACTAAAGAAGGTTTTTCAGAACGGGAAGGGGGATGAAAAATCTTTAAGAACCTTGAGCGACAAAACTCGAGGCGGAATCTGTATGCATCCCCTCTGTTTTCTTATTAAGGGTAGCCATTGAGGTTTATGGTTACAATATGACATTACCGGCAAAAACGGTAAATCTAGGGGGATGCGCTAAGCAAAAAAGCTAGCGCCGAAAAATGGAAAAGAGCGAATTTATATATTACTTCTCAAAACTTTATTTTGGCGAAGCTGTAAAAGAAACAATACTTATAGAAAACTGGGAAGAAGGTGATTTTGATATACGCTATATTGAATATGCCCATGTATTTGAAGAAATAAAAAAAGAGTGTCTCAAAGGAAAGAATGAAAAAGAAATTTTAAATTTTTTGACAAAAAATAAAATTAATTTAGTTAAAGCTTTTAACGAGAAAATGAGCCAATATTTCTTGGAACAACTAAACCAGTATCCTATTAAAGCAAGCTCTGCCCAAGAAATAATCAATAACAATATACCGCTAGGAGATTCGATCAACCCTGAACTTCTTAGAATATTCAGAGAATTAGAAGAAAGGGTTTCCAATTAATAAAAATAGGAGATTTTAAAATGGGACAAAAAGAAAATTTAGAGCTGCTTTTACAACTTCACAACATCATTACCGGAACCAGCAAAACTGTAGAAGAAATAGTAAGCCAGCGATCAATTGACCCTGATATTTCTCTTATTCACAATTCAGAGCTTGTTGGTAAAGTTTTCTTTGGACGCAAAATTCCAGTTTCAAAATATTATTCTTTGGGAGATCATCTTGAAAATACAGCCGGAACATCAGGAAAAGCTTGATAAAATCGCAAACGAAATATTTACATACACAAACTCATTATGGGTAATAAAAGACCTTTCAAAAGACAAATATAATCAAAAATTTAATGAAAATGTAGCAGTATTATCCCCTCATTTAAATTTCCGCGATGCTGTTTTTCATTATCAAAAAATGTATGAAGCGGCTATCTCTAACGACAATGAATATTTTATGAAGCAGTATACCTGTATTACCGAACATTTGAACAGAGGATTAAGAGACTTTGCCGTCTATTTGTGTTTTAAATATTATGTAGCAATTCTGCATAAAATGTTAGAATTAAAGTCGGATATATCCAAAGAGTTATTGCCTAAATTAAGACATATTTATCACGACTTAAAAAATATTGTGGTAAAAATACGTATAAGCGGACAAGAAATGCCAAAGCAAAAAACAACTGAGGATGATTGGCTAAAAGATATGATTAAATCAATAAAAGCTCTTTATGAATTATTAGATACTCACCAGATATTAAGAAACATATATAGCAGATGCGCTCTTTCGATTGCTAAAAATATGGTAAAAAATATCATTTAACAATAGGAAGAAATTCTTCATAAAAACTTAAAGTCCCTCTGAGTATTTACGCTTTACCCATTGAATGCTTTACAACTTAAATGACAGTAGAAGCGGTTAATTTTTCAAAGGTGACAATTACCCTTTGGGCAACTGTCACCTTTGAAAAATAATTTGATGATATATTTGAATTTTATTTTATCGCTGTAATTGTTATTGTTCTATTACCAACGCTATACACGCTATATAGCGCTCCGATATCAACTACACCCCATGATATCATGAAATCTCCGGTAATGCTGTCTGTAGCATCAATGGGTACTGTTCTTGAAAAAGAGCTTCTTGTCCAGTTTGATTGATAATTAAAATCCGCTCTGCTAAGTTCATTCGTATTATTATTATTTAATAACTTAACTCTTAATTTAGTAGTAAATAATGTTGATGTAGCGCGGTAATCGAATGAAACATCGATTTTTAAATGTGTATAACCTTCCTGCTTGAGCGTATGAATTGATAAATACGGTCTATATGTTTCATTTACCAGATCACCAAAGTACCCAACGTAAGTAAGATCAAAATCTCCGTTATACTCAGATCGAGTTTCAGAATATGAAGTTTTAATAGGCGGATTTAAAGGCGCATCTGGTTCTTTTGGAACCGTTAAATCTTCAATTTTTTTTGTTGGTATTGGAAGAGTAAAAAGGGTTGTATTAGGAACTTTTAATAAATCACCGTTTCCTGTTTTTTCAAAAGAACCTAATAAATCAGGATCGTAGTCTATTCCTAAACGTAAATTGTTACGTGCGCAAACAGAAAAATAGTGTGAAAGAAATTCTTTTTCCTTGTTCGTAATTAAAACATAATACACATCAGTAGTACCGAAAAACGTATAACGGTATTGCCCAGACGGTTCACCATTTGTTCCTATGGTAGCGCTTGTAATATCTTTTTCTCCGGTTATTTTTGCAGTTGTTGTTTCAAATGTATCTGATACAGACCTGGTATTTGTAGTATCCCAAATTGTAGAGCCGCCTTTACTTGCTGTAATACTGCTGTTTAATGATGCACCGAATGTTCCTACTTTTGCAGTGGCTTCAGCTCCGGTTCCAACCTCAAAGTTCCAATTTGTTTCTTCACCTCTGGAAACGCTGTTCATAATAGTTGTAGTCATGGATGACCTCACCGATTCTTCAGTTACATTTGATTTTTCATAGGTTATGGTAATCGGTGTTATTCCATTATATTCAACTGCCGGACGATACGCTATTGGAACATGATTAACATGCCCAAGTAAAAAGATATAATAATATTTATCATTATCATAACCACAAAAAATTAATTCGGACGAACTAGCATTATTATTGTTAAGATATGGTATTGTTTCGTACCGTATTGTAGATAGAGGTTCAAGATTTTTATTATCCTCACACCCGGAAACCATCATTCCGAATACCAGTATTACAATTAACATTCCTAACCATATAATTTTATTTTTCATTTTATACTCCATATTACTAATCTAAAAATTAATATAACTTTTCACATTCCTAATTAATTCTCCCAACCACCAGGAGCGCCGGGTACTGCAGTGTATAAATTATCCCCTAAGCCCGCAGTAGTCTCTCTTCGATTTTTAACATTACTGGCGGCGTCATATACCACAACCGCATGTCCTCGATCATCTAACACATTTCCATCAACATCTTTTACAACATTACTGTTATTATTTCCCATTGTATAACCATAAATAGTACCGCCGGTCTTGGTTAAGGTGTAGTTATAACCACACACTCCTCCGCCAGCATCCCCTGCACTATTACCATAAATTTCACCACCAGACATCGACATCGTAAAAGGAGCACTCAATCCACCAACATACACTCCACCACCATACGCTGCTGCATTATTACCATAAATTTCACCGCCAGACATCGTAAAAGTACCAGCATACACTCCGCCGCCGTCGCTCCCTGTATTACCGGAAATTTCTCCGCCAGACATCGTAATATAAGAACTTCTTCCTTCTACTCCAGAGCCTTGATTACCAGAAATTTTTCCACCAGTCATCGTAAAAGATTTAGATAATCTTACTCCAGAGTCTTGGTTACCGAAAATTTCTCCGCCAGTCATCGTAAAAAAACGAGCAGATACTCCAGAGCCTTGATTACCGGAAATTTCTCCGCCAGTCATCGTAAAAGTATTAAAATCATGAGAAACACTACTAACTCCAATGCCACTATTATTATAAATTTTACCACCTTCCATTGTGAAATTACTTCCTATATGGTGATCATTATAGTTGATAGTTTTTATAATATGCTCAATACATACTGCTACATAACAATACTCTCCAAAATTGTTAGAAATTTCACCGCCAATCATTGTAAATGTCCCTCCTTTAATATAAACCCCAAACGCTTTACCAAATTTATTAGTGGTGTTATAAGATACGGAATTGTAGGAGATTTCACCGCCAGTCATTTTAAATGTACCATCTTCTATATACACTCCACCACACCCCCCGCCACCATTAGTATTGTTAGTAATTATCCCGCCGGACATCGTAAATGTTCCTTTAGTTACAGATACCACACCACCTTCAGTATTGTTTGAATTTTCATATATTTTTCCGTCAGACATTATAAATGTACCGTAACCAACAGATACCCCATTTCCGCCAAATATTTCTCCTCCATTCATTGTAAAAGTTCCGCCAACAGATACACCATTTCCGCCAAAAATTTTTCTTCCATTCATTGTAAAAGCTCCGCTACCAGATACCCCATTTTTACCGAAAATTTCTCCGCCGTTCATTGTAAAAGAACTGTTTGATAAAGATACTCCTGATATTTTCACTCCATTATTTATAATCAGCTTTCCGTTGTTATTAACAATTAAATTATTTTGACAAGTAGAATTGCCTTCAAGAATAAGAGTACAATCAGAAGAAATAGTAATAGATGAAAAAGTAATATTCTTGTCAGTGTTCCTAATGATTACAGTAATATTGTTGTTACTGTAGGTGAATGTATGAGAACTTATATTTTCATCAAAATTAACCTCAACGATATAGTTTCTATTACTTTCAGCATTATCTTTCAGCCAAGCCAGCTTCTCTGCGACAGTGTATCCTAAAGGAACAATAGGAGCCTCCCATTTTGCATATAAAGTTATACTTTCTGTAGGTATATAGGAAGAATTGGACTGATAACTTATACCTAATCCATCTGGATGAGTATTCCAACCATTAAAAGAATAATCCCCGTTTGTAAACCCATGCATATTAGGAAGAGTTATACTAGAACCCATATTTACTGATATTTCATCTGGAACTGTACCAGTGCCGCCATTAATATTAAACTCAACAACGTATATTATAATTTCATTATTCTGTTCCTGTTCAGAAGATTGTTCACAGGCAAGAATAATCCCCCCAATAATCACTAAAAAAGCAATAATTCCTGCCAATTTCCAAGTTTTTTTCATTTTTTTCTCCTTTTTTTTACTTCTAATTAATTAAGCAATTTAAAACAGAATTTTCTAATAGAAAACCACATGGTACATATATTAAAAGTTTATGTTAAGCATATTCTTATATGTTTAACATAAATTGTCAAGTAACTATAAATAAATAAAAATGAAAACCAAGTTTAAACTGAGGTTATGACAAGTCTAAGATCGGTATTAGCTTTCAATATGAAAGCACAAAGACGAATTTTAAAAATTACTCAAGCACAACTTGCTGAAAGAGTTGAAACTTCAACAAATTACATAGCTTTAATAGAAAGCGAGAAAAGTTTTCCCACCCCCGAAATGCTTGAACGAATAGCCGCTGCTCTAGAAATTGACGCTCCTGCTTTGTTTTCAACCAGATATTACCCGATGCAGGAAGCAGGAACTCTTGCAGATTTACAGGAAAAAATACTGAACGAATTATCCGAAGTTATCTCGTATCGTTTTAAAAAATTTGAACAAGAAACCCCTCAAAACTCTATAACTAACGGAAGGAAAAAAAAAGTTAAATGATTGCTTAAAGAATTTATCCGCTTGACTATATGAATTATTGTTCATATACCTTTTAATATGGTAATTAAAGGATAGGTAAATGGCAAAAACTAAAGTAATAAAAAAGCCTCACCCATTAAGTGAACTTGATGCAAGAATGAATCCGGAAGTACTTGCAAGAGCGAAAAAACTGGCACAAAAGGAAAGCCTCAATATCAGACTAGCAATACTACGGGAAAAATACGGGCTTAAACAAAGCGATTTAGAAAATTTTACCCAAACCGCTGTTTCAAAACTGGAAAACCGCAAAGATATTCGTATATCAACTTTAATAGATTATCTTGACAGTTTGGGAATGGGCTTGGAAATAACCGCTTACCCCAGAAACTCTTCTAAAAAAGAAGTATTATTAAAGATATAAAAATTCCACATTTATTGGTTCCAAAAAGTGTAAGCTTCCTGCATTTATTGGTTGCAATAAGTGTAGAATTTTCCATCATTTTTAACACACAGCAATATAAAATTAATCCGCATACTCCACCGCGATAGCGGCAAAATCATCTTTTACTTTGGAAAAAGTATCAATGAGCGCAGGATCAAAATGTGTGCCTCCGCCGTCAATTATTATTTGAGCTGATTCTTGGGCGGTATAGGATTTCTTATACGGACGTTCCGAAATTAAAGCATCGTATACATCCGCTATCGCCATTATGCGTCCTTCAAGCGGTATTTCTTCTCCTGATAATCCGTTGGGGTAGCCGCTGCCGTCCCATTTTTCATGATGTGTTCCTGCAAATAATTTTGCGTACTCAAGAAAACCTGTTAAATCAGAGGCGTGTTCCATTTTTTCAATTACTTCCACGCCTTTTTTGGTATGGGTTCTCATTATTTCTTTTTCTTCTTCTGTCAGAACGCCTGCTTTATTCAGGATATTATCGCTTATGGCGATCTTCCCTATATCGTGAAGCTGAGATGAAAGCAAAATTACATTCATATCCCATATAAGAATTTCATCTGCATATACTCCGTCTTCAATTAGCTGTTCTGCAAGTTTTTTCAGATATTTTTGTGTGCGGCTTATATGCCTGCCTGTTACAACATCGCGGAATTCCACAAGCTCTGCTATGTTGCTTATAATCGCATTTTGAAGACTGTATAACTGATGCGTTTTTTCCTTTACCATCTTTATCAGATTCTCGTTGTAATCTTGCAAACTTGCTTTTTGCTTCTGAAACAATAAATGATTTTCAATGCGCTTTAATAAAAGAGCCGGCGAAAAGGGTTTAACTACATAATCGATTGCACCTAAATCCAAACCGTCACATTCATCCGCTTCTGATGCTTTCGCCGTAACAAAGATTACAGGAATATCCGCATACTGCTTGTCTGCCTTAAGAATTGTTAATGTTTCATAACCGTTCATGCCGGGCATATCAATATCCAGCAGAATTAAATCAGGAATTACATGCTTTAAAAATTCAAAAAGTTTGTCGGCAGAGGAAAGAGCAAAAACATCGTAGTATTCGCTAAGAATACTTTTTCCTATGGTTAAATTTGCTTTGTTGTCATCAACAAGCATTATTTTTTGTCTTTTATTTTCTATCAAAATTACCTCTATAAATAACTATTTAATATGTCTAAATTTTGAAGCCGAATAAAATCGCAAAATACACCCTGATTAAGAATAAATGTAAATTTAAAGTTAAAACAATTTCTTTTAACTTTAAATTTGCTCTTAATATTATACCATTTTAATTGTAGATTATTATAAAATATATTATAATGCATTATATTATAAAAAATAGTTTTAAAATAAAATGTTTTAAAACTAAAAAGTGAATCATGCCTATAGAAAATATTATTGAAAATGAAGCAAGCAGCAATGCAAGCGCAAATTATTTGGAACGTCCTCGCTTAAATGCTTTGTTTAAGGAAGCAATTGATTATCCGCTTGTTATTGTATGTGCAGGTTCCGGTTACGGCAAAACCCGCGCAGTACATTCTTCTCTTAAAGATTATAAAGCAAATATCAGCTGGCTGCAAATTTCAGAACGGGATAATATACCGGCGCGTTTTTGGGAAAGTTATTCAAATATGGTATCGCTGCTTATGCCGAATATTGGTTCCCGTCTTAAAGAAATCGGATTTCCGAATTCAGATGAAGCGTTTTTAAAATACTCCACGATCTGGAAAGAAATATCTTTTCTGCCGGGAAAACACATTAGGGTTTTTGACGATTTCC
The DNA here is from genome assembly GCA_009787695.1 of Treponema sp. Taxonomy (GTDB): domain Bacteria; phylum Spirochaetota; class Spirochaetia; order Treponematales; family Breznakiellaceae; genus WQXQ01. The sequence continues at coordinate 13,196 of WQSW01000022.1, read as the reverse complement.
ATTTACTGCGTAACACCAGCGTACTTCGTTTTTTTGAACGCAAAGTAAAAATACATCCGCCTGATATGAGTATCATTTTAATTTCACGCACAATGCCTGAAACAAACCTAATCGGCATGATGATGGGCGATAATGTTTTCACAATTCAGGAAGATGTTCTTCGTTTTACAGAAGATGAAACAATGAAATTTTTTAATCAGCTTAACCTTTCTGTCATAAGAGAAGATATTCGAAATATTTATAACGATACACAGGGCTGGGCTTTTGCCATCAATTTAATAGGACATTCGCTTGCAAAAAATTTAAAATATGAACGATACGCTTTTGAAGCAATGAAAAAAAATATTTTCCGCTTTATAGAAACTGAAATTTCCCAAACAGTTTCGCAGCAGCTTTTTAATTTCTTGCTGCGAATTTCTCTTATCGATCATCTTTCTGCAAGTTTAATTAAAGTGCTGGCAAAAAACGACTCTCTTATTAAAGAAATGGAACTGTTAAACGCTTACATACGCTATGACTTTATCATGGATACTTATATGATGCATCATTTATTTCATGATTACTTAAGGCAAAAACAGGAGCAAATACTAACAGATAATGAAAGAAGAGAAATATATCATATTGCGGGAGTTTGGTGCGATGCAAACGGCTACCACATGGACTCACTTTCCTATTACGAAAAATCCGTTGATTATGATGCAATTACACGCAAGGTTGCTTCTTTAAATGTACAAATGCCGCAGGACATGGCAACTTACGCGCTGGAAATATTTGACAGGATGCCTGATGATGTGAAGTCTCAAAATCCCGTATTCCCTTCAATGCATTTAAAATTAAAAATAAACGTGGGGCATTTTGAAGAAGCGCTTTCTTTGGCAGAGCGTTATGCGAAAGATTACGAGCAGCGTCCCGAAACGCCGGAAAGAAACCGCGCTTTAACAGGTATTTATACTTTCTGGGGATTATTACAGATGAAAATGTGCACATACACCGATGTGTATGATTTTGATTTCTATTATAAAAAACTAAGCGAATATTTTAATAAAAATCCTTTTAAATTAATCGGTGATTACAAGGAAATAACGGCAAACGCATGGGCTTCCAATGTAGGGACAGACAGAAGCGGAGCGATGGAAGAATACATCGCGGCAGTTTCACGCATGAGCTCTTATTATCCCAATACATTGATTGGGTATTATGACGGATTGGAAGACCTTATCCGCGGCGAATTATGTTTTTATCAAAGACAATTTGATGATGCGGAACAATACCTTAAACAATCAATTACAAAAGCGCGAAAACACGATCAGTATATTACTCAGAACAAAGCGTTAGTTTACATTATGTATATTTATTTTTCAAACGGGGATTTTTCAAAAGCAACCAAGACATTAAAAGAAATGGGAACACTTATTATAGAAAAAGATTACGGTCTGCGTTACACGCTATATGATATTGCCTGCGGCTTTTATCATCTTGCACTTGACCAAATAGAAAAAATACCTGAATGGCTAAAGGGAGATTTTTCTGTTTTTACTCATTCTTCATTTTTGGAAAATTATGCAAACAGGATAAGGGCAAGGTATCATTACCGGACACATCAATACAAAGCACTGCTTGAGTATATTGAAAATTCAATGAAGCATCCGATGATTCTTTTCTGCAAAATAGAAATGAAGGTATTGCAGGCTATGTCGCTTTACCAGTTAAAAAGAAGAAGTGAAGCAATTTCCGTGTTTACAGAAGCATATCATCTTTCACTTTCCAATAAATTAATTACTTTATTTACCGAGTATGCAAAAGATATGCGCACTCTCTCTTTGGCTGCTCACAAAGATAATACTTGCACAATACCGAAAAAATGGCTTGAAGATATTAACCGCATATCATCAATTTATGCGAAAAGAAAAATTAAGATGATTTCTAAATACATGCTGATAAATAATAATGAAAATAAAACAAAACTTACAGAACTGGAAATTGCTGTATTAAAAGACCTTTGCGACGGACTTGTGCGTACAGCAATTGCGTCTAACAGAAATCTTTCAGCCGATGCTGTTAAAATTATAATTAATAATATTTATGATAAATTAGGCGTATTCAGCCTGCCGGAAGCAATCCGTACTGCAATGGAGTGTAAAATTATTTAATTGAATAAGGAGAACAATGGCTATAAAAAATATTATCGGAAATGATACAACTAATTTTCAGCAAGACGGAGAATACTTGGAACGTCCGCGCCTGCATACTTTGCTGAAAAATGTAATTAATTATCCGTTAATAATTGTATGCGCAGGTTCAGGTTACGGCAAAACACATACTGTACGTTCTTTTTTAGAAAATTATAACGCTCAAACAGCATGGCTTCAAATTTCAGAAAGAGATAATATAACAGCGCGTTTTTGGGAGAGTATTTCCGGTATGACATCGATTATTTCAAAAGAAGCCGGAGAGCGCCTTATGGAAATAGGTTTTCCGAAAACAAACGAAGCATTTGCAAATTTTAACACAATCATAAATAAAATTACATCCTCTCCCGGAAAACATATAATGGTAATTGATGATTTTCATTTGATCCAAAACCTTGCAGTCTTAAATGTAATTGAACAGATGATAAGAACTATCCCTTTAAATATGACAATAATAATAATTACACGCACAATGCCTGATATCAATATGTTCGGAAAACTTATGCATGAGCATGTGTTTACGATACATGAAGATGCTCTGCGCTTTAGGGAAGATGAGATCGGCAAATATTTCAGTCAGATTAACCTCCCTGTAACAAGCGGCGAGATACATAATATTTTTGATGATACACAGGGCTGGGCTTTTGCCGTCAATCTTATTGCACGCTCTCTTGCAAAAAAGAAAAAATATGANCGTTATGCGCTAGAGGCGATGAAAAAAAATATTTTTCGCTTTATAGAGGCTGAAATTTCTCAAACAATAACNGGTATGCGGGAAACNCCTCCTTCCTTGCTNATTGAAAGCCCGTTATGGCGTTTTTTACTGCGTATTTCATTGATCGATCATCTTTCTGCAAGCATTATCAATTCTCTTGCAAAGAACGATGAACTCATTAAAAAAATGGAATTGTTAAACGCATATTTACGTTACGATTTTAATCAAGACACATACATGATTCATCATCTTTTCCGCGATTATCTAAGGCAAAAACAAGAACAAGAACAAATACTTACAGAAGAAGAAAAAAAAGAAACTTATGAAACCGCAGCTGTATGGTGCGAAGCATACGGTTATCATACAGATACGCTCTCTTATTATGAAAAATCCGGTAATTTTGATGCGATAATACGAAAAGTGGTTTTGCTTAATCTGCAAATTCCTTATGACACAGCTCTTTTCGCATTGGAAATATTTGATCGTATGCCGGACAATGTGAAATCAAATAATATTTTATTTCCTTCCATGTATGTGAAATTAAAATTTAATCTCGGTCAATTTGATGAGGCACAGAAAATTGCAGAACAATATATCGCGGATTACGAAGCGCGTCAGGAAACTCCAGAACGAAACCGCGCTCTTACTTCCATTTACGGTTCGCTTGGTTTATTAAGAATGAGTATGAGTACATACAATGATATATATGATTTTGATCTTTATTTTAAAAAAATGGCAGAATACTTTGATAAAAATCCTTTCAAGACTATAGGTACATATAAATTAACATCAATGACTTCCCGCGCTTCCCTTGTCGGAACAAACCGTCCCGGTGCGATGGAAGAATATATAGAAGCTGTAACACGGGCTGTCCCGTATCTGTCTCATGTATTTAACGGATTCCATGACGGGTTTGAAGACCTTGTTCTCGGCGAATTGTGTTTTAACCGTATGGAATTTTCTGAAGCAGAACAATATTTTATTCAATCAATTGATAAAGCGCGCAAAAGCGATCAGTATGTTACGCAAAACCGTGCAATGGTTTATATGATAAATATTGATATTTCCCGCGCAGATATTGAAGCTGCAACTGCGAAACTTAAAGAAATGGAAACGCATCTTAGTGAAAAAGATTACGGAGTGCGCTACACAATGTTTGATATTGCAAACAGCTTTTATCATTTGACATTAGGTCAGCCTGAACAAATACCTGAATGGCTTAAAGGAGATTTTACACCTTACACGCATCCTTCTTTTCTTGAAAATTACGCAAACCGTGTCAGAACACGCTATCATTATCAAACACGCCATTACAGTACTTTGCTGGCATTTATTGAAAACGCAATGGAACATCCTGCGATTCTTTTTGACAAAGTGGAATTGAAAATAATGCAGGCGCTTTCTCTTTATCAATTTAAAAGATATAAAGAAGCAATCTCTGTATTTGAAGAAGCATATCACCTATCAGAATCAAATAAGCTCATTGCATTATTTGTTCAGTTTGCAAAAGATATGCGTACACTCTGCTCTGCCGCTCTTAAACAGAGTCCTTCGTGTTCAATACCAAAAAATTGGCTTGAAGACATCCATCATAAATCATCATCATTGGCAAAAAGAAAAGCAAAAATGATTTCTGATTACAGGCTTGCGAATAATCTTGAAAAAGGAATTAGACTGACAGAACGGGAAATTTTAATTCTAAAAGATCTTGCAGACGGGCTTTCGCGCACAGAGATTGCATCAAGCAGAAAACTTTCTGTTAATACTGTAAAAATGACTGTAAATATTATATATGATAAATTGGGCGTACTTAGTTTGCCGGAAGCAATTCGTGCGGCAGTAGATCGAAAAATTATTTAAAATTATTTTATAGACCAGTTTCCGTTGGAAATTTCGTTATAACTCATTTCTTTAATCTGTTCATGCAGCTATGAAATATGCTCTGATCCTTCTGTATTATTTCCTTCTTTATAATCTTTTTTCTCAACCCATTTGCGGAGTATCGAATCCATCCGAATCATATCTATAGGTTTTGAAATAAATGCCTGAAAACCATTCTCTAAAAACATCTGTTCATTTCCTGAAATGGCATTTGCTGTCAAAGCAATTACAGGTACGTTACGCGCATAATCAGTTCCTATATCTTCGCGGATAATGCGAACCGCTTCTATCCCGTCCATACCGGGCATCATATGATCCATAAAAACAGCGTCATAGCGCGGATTTTCATTACGGATCATATCTATAGCCATTTGACCTGAAGATGCGCAATCCACATATAATCCGTAAGGAATAAGCATACCACGCGCAACATCAAGATTGACCGGCATATCATCTACAACAAGAACACATGCATAAGAAAGATCGATCCTTTTTAACATTGTACGCTTATTATCTGCATAACGTGCATGCATGATGTTTTTTACCGTTTCCATACCGATTGGTACGTTAGACACAAACCTTTGACGCAGCCGTACAGAAAAAGTCATTCCCTTTCCGTATTCGCTTTCTACATTAATAGTTCCGTCCATCATTTCTACAAGGTTCTTTGTTATGGAAAGACCTAAGCCTGTACTTTCGGTTTTACGTGTTGTCTCTGCATCCACCTGACTGTAATCTATAAAAAGTTTCGGAATATCCTTGTTTTTCATACCTTTTCCGGTATCCATTACATCAGAAATAAGCCAAATATCATCTCCGTCCTGTTCAAATGTTATTTTCCATTCGACTATCCCTGCATCTGTATACTTGAATGCGTTTGAAAGTAAATTATTAAAAATCTGTTTTATCCTTAGATCATCGCCGAAAAGCTGTTTTGGTAATTTATCATTCACTGAAAGTATAAACTTGATAGGCTTCTCTCCTATACTCACGATATTCAGCGAAACAATATCGTTTATAAGACTTGGTGTTTCGTACCTGATAGGGTGCAATACAAACTTACCCGATTCAATTTTTGAAATATCAAGAATATCATTAACAATACCAAGTAAGGTCATACCGGAGTTGTATATTTTATTAAGTTTATTTTCTGTATTTGCGTTTAACTCCCCTGTGTTAAGAATAAGTTCAGATAATCCGACTACAGCATTAAGAGGAGTCCGCATTTCATGGCTCATATTTGCAAGAAAGCTGCTCTTTGCGCGGTTTGCCTCCTGCGCTTCCTTCAGTGCAGCCTCAAGCTCGGTTTGCAGTCTTTGTGTTTCATTCATCATCTGGTTATGTTCGCGCAAATCGCGCGCATAAGCTGCAATTATATAATCATCATCTTTACTGACACGGACAGATGTTATCTCACAAGGAATAAGAGTGCCGTCCGATTGCTGATGCATCCATTTAAAACAAACTCTTCCCTCGCTGAGAGTTTTATTTATTAAATTCATTGTTAAATCACGGGAATATCCTGTTTGGCTTTCTGTTGAAGATACATTTCCGTCATAAAGTTCATTGTTAAAATTGTCACTCTGATACTCGGGAGATAGATTAAAAATTTGATCCAGAAAATCCTTTTTATCTTTAACGCCGAATGTTTTAACCGCTTCTTCGTTACAATCAAAGATATTCCCTTTTCTGTCCCATAACATGGAACAAATAGGGGTCGCATCCATCATAATTTGTGTTAATTGATGCGCTTCTTTTATTTTTTCTGTTTGTAAACGCGTAATTTCGTTTAACTCTTCAAGACGGCGGTTTTGCTCGGCAACTTTATTATAAGGTTTTGCAATTTGACTGGAACAAATAACAGCTGCAGCAGCACCGACAGCAAAAAAGATAATCGCTAAAACAAGAAGTCTTTTTTGAAGTTTATTAATTAAATTCTCTGTCACAGGAACGCTTAAACCGATATACCATCCTGTTTTAGATGCTGAAATTTTCGAATAAGCGCATTGATAATTAACGCCTTCGATAGTAAAATTTCCCTGCCCCTTCTCATTTTCTTGCATTTCATTAAAAAAACTTTTTGAAATCTGTGATCCGAACAGTATATGATCATCTGCAATATTACTGCGTGAGGTGACAAGCTCTGGCATAAAGTGGGCAATTACAATTCCGTTTTCATCAAGCATAAAAATACTTCTTGTATTTCTTAAAAGATAATCGCCGAGCAGTTCGGAAAAAATCATTCCCGAAATAGTTACAGAAAGAATGCGATCTTTCCCCATAGGTGTACAGATGTACATAACCAGTTTTCCTGATGTCTCATTATACTTTGTTGTAGAAAAAACGGTATTTCCGTCAAAAGCATTCTTTATATATTCGCTATGATCAAGATAATTTATTGAAGTAGGCGAGTCGCCGTATTCTGCAATTATGCCCTGCTTGTCTAACACAGTAAACGCCATAAAGTCCATGAACTCANTAAGTAAACGGCTCATAACATTTTCCATATCCTCAGGGCTTTCCGCCTTCATAAGCAATTCTGCAGCAGTGCGNGCATTAGACTTATACANATCGATCTTCATCGAAACAAAATCATTGGCTATATCGCAGGCGATGGAAATATCCTCGCTCATTGTTNCATCAAGGGTATTGCGTGTTAAAATCATGCTTGAACCAAAGTTGACAACGGTAATAACAAATGCGATAACAATTATTATTAAAGCGGCAATAAATCGCATTGATGCACTCCTTTCCCCCGTTTAAAATCCTGATGATTTTAACCCGGTTACTCCCATTTAATTGTGAAGGGTAAAGTGCGTCTATATACCACCCCGATAAGAAAAATTAATATCGCGAAATAGACCCCGATTTAGAACTTCTTAACATACTTCCGCTCTTTTTCATTTTTATCATGCAGAGGATACCAAACTTGCGCAAAAAACGGATCAACCTTAGCACGCTCGTAATAATTCCAGCCTTCATTTTCGCATACAGGACACCAATGCCCGCCTTCCAGTATAAGACGGGGGCTTGCTTCAAAAACATGACCGAAAGCGCAGCGGAATTTAAGTTTTTCTGTCCAGCTGCCTTCTTTCATGTTATCCGTCAAACATTCACCGCCCCGAAAAACAGCAGCTCCTTTTATATCTTTAAGATTTAATTCCGCTTCCGGTTTACTTTCATCATAGCCGTGATCTATATGCACAACTTTATCCCAATCAGAGAAAGGAATAAACTTATCCATCGGAGGGATTGCATCATACGCTTGTTTTGAACCCCAAAAAGCGGCGATTTGATCTTCATTATTTTCTTTAATTGCGCGTAACGTACCGTGTTCGGTCATCGTTAATTTTTGAAAACGCTTTTTTATTATACCGCCCATTATTTTTTGTCCGCCTGGCAGTTTTGTAAATATTCTTGCAATTACCGCGATAATTCCCAGTTTTTTTAGATATGCCTTATAAAAATATTCCATGCTGTCATTTCGAAAATTTAAAATATCATTTAATTTATCAGAATCAAGATAATACTGTCCGTGAAAATTTCTCATTGCACTCCATTTTGAATCCATTACATAAGAAAGATTTTTTATACCGATCATTCCAAAAAGTTTTTTATACAAATTATACGCGCTTATTCTGCAGTTCTCCCCCCCTCCTATGTTAAAAATATGCCCCCAAAAGTTTTTTCCCAAAGTTCCCTGCCGCTCTTTGCGGCAAAGATTACGCAGCATCACAGCGGAATCGCGGTCAGATGCATATTCCAAAACATTATCAAGCCCTTGATGAAACATAATCGCGTCTTCTATATCAGCCATAACAGGTCCGATAATTCCTGTCTGACGCAGACTGACCCAAAATGAAAGTTCTGATTCAATTATATAACGCTCCGCTGCGGTTTTACTTACCGCATAATAATCGTAAACAGCGGGTTTAATCGGATCGCCTGCACGCCCCCAATGAACGGGAGGCATACGGTCGCCCGTTTGCGCGACAGTGCCTATATAAACAAGATGCGTTTTATCAACTTGATTCAATTCTTTAATCGCCTTTACTATATTCATTGCCGATCCGTAATTTAATTTCATCGTAAGTTCCGGATGATAATCAGCTTTAGGAGACACAAGCCCTCCGAGATGCAAAACAATATCGGCATTATTAACACAGGTTTTTATATCATCATAATTTGATAAATCACCCCATACTATAGTTAAACTTTTTTCTTTTAAAAAAGGTTTTAACTTTTTTTTATTTTCTTTTGATGAACGCACAAGTATTACAAGTTCGATTTCATCTTTGTCTTCCAACAGAGCTTTCATTGCCGGAAATCCCATTGCGCCTGTTGCGCCGCTTAAAAATATACGTTGTTTTGTCATTTTTTCTCTCTTGTTTTTATAATATACAGTTTAAGAAAATTAAACAATAAAAGTTTTATATTGTTTTTAATAACTATTTTAATAACAATATGATATAGTTATTAAATAATGAACTTATTTCAACTTTTTAAAAATATTTCCCCCTATGTTAAACCTTATAGATGGCTGATATTCCTTGCGCTGTTCTTAACATTTATCGGCGCGCTGACAGCGCAGGTTAACGCCTATGTTTTGCAATATACCGTGAACAGCATCGCTTCTCTTGTAGAACAGAGAAAGGCGTTAAGCGAAGGGCTTCACATAGTCGCGATTATTTCCATTATTTTATTAAGCAAAGAATTGATCAACATAGCAATCTCTTTCGGACAGAAATTTTTCGGGGAAAAAATCAGAATAATGATTTCCAAAGACCTTGCGCAAAAAGTAATAGAAAAAGTTTTATCTTACAGAATGGCTTTTTTTACGGCAGATGACAGCGGGTCAGGTAAATTGCAGACACGTATCGATCAGGGTGTTTCCAGTTTAACGCGCACGGTGCAAAGTTTTTTTATTGATATTTTCCCGCTTTTCACATCCGCCATCGTAGCGATGATAGGAATGTTTAACGCTAATTTTCAAGTTGGGCTTGTCGCCTTAATTATTGTTCCTATTTATTTTTTTATCAGCCAAAGACAGGCGAAAAAATTAAAAGGCTGGCGGCGCAATATCCGCAGTTACAGGGAAAATAAATCAGGCGGAATAATTAATATTTTGGAATCAATCAGTGTTATAAAATCTTTTAACAGGGAAGATATTGAAGCAGAAAAACAGCTTGCACTGCAAACCGCCATGACAGACACACAGATGAAAACCCGTTCCACAAATTTTAAATTTGACGCGCTTAAAACATTTACAGAACAGTTCGGCGTTGTAATTATAATAATATTAACGGCTTACCTTGTGTTGTCAGGACAAATGCAAATCGGCGCGATTATGCTTCATATCATGTTGTTTAACAATGTAACAGCGCCAATCAGACAGCTTCACCGCATCTATGACGAGATCAACGACGCGCTAATTTACGCGGAAGGTTTTTTCGATATAATGAATTCCGATCATCAAATAGAGCCGTCAGGCACTTACAAACCGGAAAAAATTGAAGGGAAATTTGAACTAAAAAATGTAAACTTTTCTTACCCCAACGGAAAGCAGGCTTTATTTAATGCAAATATGACAATACTTCCAAATAGAATAACAGCTCTTGTCGGTCTTTCCGGTGCAGGAAAAAGCACAGTAATTAATTTACTTGATAAATTTTATGAGCCGACAGAAGGGGAAATTCTTTTAGACGGCGTGCCGTTACGCGAATACGACACAAAATTTTTGCGCGAAAACATCGGTCTTGTTCTGCAAAAAAATCATATATTCAGCGGTAGTATTGCAGAAAATATTTTTTACGGAAAACCGAATGCCACTTACGAAGAAATGATAGAAGCTGCAAAGCAAGCCTACATACACGATCAAATCCAAGACCTTCCTGACGGCTATGAATCTTCTGCGCTTTTATTGTCAGGCGGACAGCAGCAGAGGATTGCAATCGCCCGTCTTTTTTTAAAAAAGCCGCCTATCATTTTCCTTGACGAACCTACAGCAAGCCTTGATGCAATCGCAACGGAGCAGATTAAAAACAGCCTTGATGCAATAAAAAAAGACCGCACCGTCATTATTATTTCTCACAGTATTTCACAGTTCATAGATTCGCAGATGATTTATGTTTTAAAACACGGTCATGTGCTGGAACACGGCACACACGAAGAAGTTTATAAACAAAACGGCGCATACAAGGAAATATTCGAGGCTGCAGCGCGCAGTATGAATATCCAAAGAATCAGCGGAACGCTGGAAAAGAATGATTAGAATAAAAAAAAGACCGGCTGGAACCGGTCTTTTTGAAAAGAAGCAAAAATTGCGCTTATTCAACTTTAAAGCGCGCTACTTCTTCCATCAATATATTTACTTTTTCATGATTCTTCGCAGTTAAATCATTTACACTGTTCACAGCAATATTGATTTGATCCGCACCTGTCGCCATCTCGTTCATACCGCCTGTAATCTCTTGCGTAATAACTTCAAGATTTTTGCCTTCTCTGATTACTTCGCTTGAACCTTCCTGCATTTCGTGCGAGCCGCTCTTTACCTGTCTTGTAATATCGTTAAGGTTTCCGATTGCTTCCAGGATCTGCTTGCTTCCCTGCCCTTGTTCTTCCATCGCGTTGCGGATATTTTCTTCCTGATCGGAAACAGTTTTTATATGGCCGTCAATTGTTTCAAATTTTTGAAGAACATCATTTGTTGAATTTGTAATCTTGTCGATAGACTCCTTTATTTTTTTCAAAACAGTACTGATTGTCTTGGACTGCTCGGATGAATTTTCCGCCAGCTTGCGGATTTCATCAGCGACTACGGCGAAGCCTTTGCCGACCTCTCCCGCATGAGCCGCTTCAATCGCCGCATTCATTGAAAGTAAATTGGTTTGGCTTGCGATATTTTCCATAACGGAGTTTATTTCCATCAAGCCTTCGGACTCGCGGGTAATTTCCTGTATATCGGATGCAACATCTTGAAGCCCCGCCCTTCCTACTTCCGAAGCTGACTCAAGCGCATTTACATTTTGCATATTTTTCATAAGAGTTTGAGTAACGGATTGAATATTGGCAAGCATTTGTTCGATGGCGGATGAAGACTGGGAAACAGACGATGTTTGCTTGTCAACCTGTTCATTCAATTTGCTGATATTAAAAGTGATCTGCTCCATAGTAGCGTTCGTTTCGGTAACGCTTGCGCTCTGGTTGATAGCCCGCCCTTTGATACTTTGAATATTGGCGGTAATCTCGTTTATTGCCGCAGCGGTTTCGTTCATATTAGACGCAAGATCAGTGCCGATCTTTGACAGGTCTCCCGCCTGTTTTTTTATTACGTTTATCAGCCCTTTAATTTTTTCTACAGTAGAGTTAAGAGCGCGGCTGATATTTCCGATTTCATCATTACCTTTAGCATCAACAACATGGGTAAAGTCTCCGTCACCGATAAATGTAAAAACATTTTCCATAGCTTTTAACGGAGCTGTTATCGATTTGGATACAAAAATGATAATAACTGTAATAACGGCGAGAATCAAAACGCCGAGTATAATTAAAACTGTCATCATGCGGTAAACGCCCGCCATCACAGTTGCTTCAGGCACAATGGTGACAGCGCTCCACGGCACTTCGCAGTTACCTATATAAAACGGATAAGTTACAGTAAGCACCCTGGCACCTTGTTCTTTAGAAAAAATTGTTTCATCAAATACGGTGCCGTCGCGTAAGGCTTTCAGCAAGACATCCATCCGATCTCCGTACATATCAGCCGAAACCTCCCGCAGGTTTTTTCCGACCTTATTGGGATTAAAAGAAGCAAGCACCATGCCGGCAGGACTGTACAATCCGGCAAATCCTGTTCCAAAAGGTTTTATTACGCCTATCATTTCTTGAATTTTAACCAGTTGAAGGTCTACTCCGGCTACGCCGATTACCCGCCTGTTACGGATAATCGGAACAGTAACGCTTGTAACTAAAAGCTGTTCATCGCCGAACCAGTCAAGGTAAGGCTCTATGACAGATTCTTTCCCTGATCTGAAAGAAGAATGATACCACTCGCCCGCATCGCCCGGATCGTCATAATCATTTGCAAATTGAAGTTGTATATCTCCATGATCATTGGTATAAAAACTTAAAAACCTTCCTGTGTGGTCGGTTCCAGGAGTATTAGCATAGCGATCGTCAAGACCGTCAAGCTCGTTAGGTTCAAAGACAGCCCAAACGCCGACAAACCCCGGATTCTCTTTAATTAAGGTATGCAGCATATAATTGACCAAATCACGCCTGTTTTCAGGGGCAACAACATCATTAATATTAGCTACAAACATAGTAAAAGCCCTGATTTCATCAAAAGGGACTTCCAAAAACGCTTTAATGGCGCCCGCAGTTACAGCCGTGATATTTTGGGCATTATCATC
>WQSW01000021.1 GCA_009787695.1 Treponema sp. | reverse complement strand
TGAGATAGGAGGGAAACTGGTTGTGCTCATCGAACACCAGAGCACCATCAACCCGAATATCGCTCTGAGAATGTTTCAGTATGTTAATGAAATATTCGAAGGGATGATCAAGGGCAAGGACATCTATTCTGGGAGAGCCGTACCGCTCCCGTATCCTGAGTTTTTTGTTCTTTACAACGGATCAGCCCAGTACCCTGATGAAAAAATTGTGAAGCTCTCAGACCTGTTTGAAAATCCTCAGAGCTTGGGGCTTCCCGGAAAAACGCATCCTTTGCTTGAACTTGAGGTAAGAGTGTTAAACATCAACGAAGGAAGAAATGAGGAAATTGTAAAACGCTGTTCCAAATTGTCGGAGTACAGCAAACTGATAGGCAAAGTGGAAAGCGTATTAAATGAGACAAAAGACCTAAAAAAAGCGGCAGAAGAGGCTATCGAATATTGCAAGAAAAATGGTATACTGAAGGAGTACTTGGAAAAATATGGCAAGGAGGTTTTGAAAATGTTATATGCAAAATGGAATTTAAAAGACGCAATTGCCGTAGCCCGCGAAGAAGGCAGAGAAGACGGAAGAGACAAAGGACGTACTGAAGAAAAAATTATTATCGCTCGTAATTTATTATCAGAAGGATCATCATCTGTTTTTGTGAGTAAAATGACCGGTCTTTCTCTGGAAGAAATAGAAAATCTTTAATTTTTTCTTTTTACAAATTATTAAATAACAGAGACCATGATTAACTCACTGTTCTCTGTTATTTAAAATACCTAACCGCCCCCAAAAATATATCCATCTTCTTAATACCGGGTATATTCCTGTAAAGCCCGTCATCAAAGCGCTCGTTATGCGCCATTCTGCCGAAAACTTTTCCGCAGGGGGATGTTATCCCCTCTATTGAGAAATCGGAATTGTTGGGGTTAAATCTTATATCTTGAGACGCATTATCTTCATGATCGGCATATTGAGTTGCAATTTGTCCGTTATCTGCAAGAGTGCGTATTATCTCTTCCCGTGCGATAAAACGTCCCTCTCCGTGAGAAATCGGAACTATGTAGGAAGAGCCTAATTCAAGATGTGATAACCACGGCGATTGATTGGAAACAACCTTTGTGTTTACAAGTTTTGATTGATGCCTTCCTATTGTGTTATATGTTAGGGTGGGGGAGTTAGGTGTCATGTCACGTATTTCTCCGTAAGGTACTAATCCCAACTTTATAAGTGCTTGAAAACCGTTGCATATACCGCAGATAAGCCCGTCCCTGTTTTTTAAAAGTTCCATAATTGAATCAGCTACTGCGCTGTTTCGCAAAAAGGCTGTAATAAATTTTCCGGAACCATCAGGTTCATCGCCTCCTGAAAAGCCGCCGGGTATTACAATCGCTTGCGTGCTGTCCGCTTCTTTTTTGAATTCTTTAACGCTTTGTTCAATATCGTCCACTGTTAAGTTTCGTATAACAAATATTTTTGCTTCTCCTCCGGCTTTTTCTATCGCTTTTGCTGTGTCATATTCGCTGTTTGTTCCGGGAAAAACAGGAATTAAAAATTTTGGTTTATTATTTGTAATCGTAGACTTGGAACTAAGGACAGAGGAAGATGAACTATTTTTATCAAAATAAAAATTTTCTGTTTTTCCATCTTGCTTTATAGATTCAGGATATACCTGCTCTAATTTTTCTGCCCACTCATTTTGAAAATTATTTAATGATATTTTATTTCCTTTATAAGCAGGTATATCAATATAAAATGATTCAGATGTACGTCCAATTAATTCATAATTCAAATTATTAATTTTTATTTCCTTTTCTGTTTCAACAATAAAACCGCCTGCGCTGTAACCTTTTGTTAATAAACTGTCATTATGTGCATTAAAACCTATACCGTTTCCGAAACACATTTTTAAAACTGCCTCGGCAATTCCGCTTGAACCGACAGCCCATGCAGAAAGAATATTTCCCTGTGCGATTAGTTTTTCGACATTATCAAAATATTTGCGCATAACAGAGAAATCACATTTTTCATAAACCGAATATGGAGGGGTTAGCAGATATACAAAACTGTTTGCATTTTTAAACTCAGGCGTAATAATATTATCAATTTTTGTTACAGAAACTGCAAATGAAACAAGTGTTGGAGGCACATTGATCTCTTTATTACTGTTAACCGAGAAACTGCCTGACATTGAATCTTTTCCGCCTATTGCAGCTATTTCTAAACCTAACTGCGTGTCTAGTGCGCCGAGTAATGCGGCAAAAGGTTTTCCCCATCGTGCCGGATCGTCTCGTAACTTTTCAAAATATTCTTGAAATGTCAGCCAGCATTTTTTTCTGCTTCCGCCTCCTGCAATTATTTTTGCAACCGAGTATATCACAGCATAAACAGCGCCGTGATACGGGCTTAGTTCAGAAATTTCAGGATCAAAGCCCCATGACATAAGGGAGCAAGTTTTTGTTTCTCCTTTTAAAACGGGGATTTTTGCAGCCATTACTTGCGTCTGAGTTAGCTGATATTTTCCGCCGAAAGGAGCGATAACTGTTGCAGCTCCAATACTTGAATCAAATCTTTCTACAAGCCCTTTTTGAGAGCAAATATTTAAATTACTGAAATATTTAATTAACTCATTGCTGTCTGTAAATTGCTCTTTGTTCACTATTAATTTTTCTTTATATGATATTTTTACTTTCGCGTATTTTGCAGCTCCGTTTGAATTTAAAAAATTTCTTGAAAGATTAACAATTGTTTTTCCTTTCCAATTCATTACAAGGCGCGGCTCTTCTGTAATCTCTGCAATGACAGTCGCTTCTAAATTTTCTTTTGATGAGAGCATTATAAATTGCTGCGCATCTTTTTTTGCAACAACTACAGACATCCTCTCCTGACTTTCGCTGATTGCAAGTTCCGTTCCGTCTAAGCCTTCATATTTTTTGGGGACCTTACTTAAATCGATGATTAGCCCGTCTGCAAGTTCACCAACAGAGACGCTGACGCCTCCCGCACCGAAATCGTTACAGCGTTTAATTAATCGTGTAACATTTTCATCGCGGAAAAGACGCTGAATTTTCCGCTCCTCCGGCGCATTGCCTTTCTGAACATCTGCGCCGCAGGTTTCCAAAGAACTTGCGTTATGCGATTTTGAAGAGCCTGTCGCACCTCCTATGCCGTCTCTGCCTGTTCTCCCTCCAAGCAGGATTACAACATCACCTGCGGCTGGAACTTCCCTTACTACATTTTCAACAGGAGCGGCTCCTATGACTGCTCCTATTTCCATCCTCTTTGCGACATAACCCGGATGATATATCTCGTTAACAAGACCTGTTGCAAGCCCTATTTGATTCCCGTAAGAGCTGTAACCTGCAGCAGATGTTCTGCAAATTTTTCTTTGAGGCAATTTGCCTGTAAGAGTATTTTTTTCTTCTTGCAGAGGGTCTGCCGCTCCTGTTACGCGCATAGCCTGATAAACAAAGGAGCGTCCTGAAAGCGGATCGCGGATTGCCCCCCCTAAGCATGTTGCCGCCCCCCCGAAAGGTTCTATCTCTGTTGGATGATTGTGCGTTTCATTTTTAAACATTAGAAGCCATTTTTGCTCTTTGCCGTCAACATCAACATTGATTTTTACAGAGCAAGCGTTTATTTCTTCTGATTCATCTAAATCATTTAATAAGCCTCTTTTTTTTAATATTTTTGCCCCGATTGTCGCAATATCCATCAGTGTGACAGGTTTATCATCACGGTTTAATTCTTTTCGCAGTTCAAGATAATTATTAAAACTTTCGCGTAACAGCTCATCATCAATATTAATATCATCTAAATGAGTTAAAAATGTCGTGTGACGGCAATGATCAGACCAATAAGTGTCAAGAACCCTTATTTCTGTCACTGTAGGATCGCGTTTTTCTTCATCGCGGAAATATTTTTGGCAGAATTGTAAATCCGATAAATCCATTGCAAGGTTCATCGTTATGCGTAATTGTAAAAGTTCATCATTGTTAAACGAAATAAAATTATTTATATTTTCAACATCTTTGGGTTCAGGGTATTTTTGATATAAGGTTTGCGGTTTTTCTAAAATTGCCTGCCTGCTTTCTACAGGGTTTATAAGCCACGATTTAATACGGGAAAAATCATCATCGCAAATATCACCGTATATGGCAAATATTTTTGATGAATGAATATTAGGTCTTTCTTTTCCTGTTGCAAGAGAAATACATTGCGCGCAGGAATCAGCTCTTTGATCAAACTGTCCGGGAAGAAACTCAACTGCAAAAACCCGCGCATCATTTAAAGAGGGCAGAGTGTCATAAATTATATCGACAGGAGGCTCAGAAAAAATCGTGTTTTTTGCTTTTTCAAAATCTTCCTGCGAAATATTTTCGGCAAAATAGCGGTTGATTATTCTGACAGACTCTATATTTTTTAACTGAAGACCAAGCCGCAAATCAGAAGCGGCGGCGGATGCTTCCTCTGCAAATTTTTCTTTTTTTTCTACGTAAATTTCAAAAACACTCATAATTATTCCCCTCAATAATGATTATACTTAATTTATCATATTTATTAAAGATATGTATGAGACGATAGAATATTCATGAAAATTAACAGATTTATCAAAATTCTTGTTAATTATATTGTCAAAAAAAATTAAAAGCTATAAAATGATCAATATGAAGAAAAGTTTATTTTTATTCATTTCCTTATTCATTTGTATGTGTCTGCAATCAGAGTTTATGTTTTCACAAGTTCAGAATGAAATGATAAGGATAGAAGGCGGAACATTTCTTATGGGAAGCCCTGAAGATGAATTCGGAAGGAATATGGCCGATGAAGAACCTCAGCATCGGGTTACATTAAAATCATTTTACATTGCAAAGTTTCCTGTAACGCAAGCTGAGTATCAGGCGGTAACGGGAGTAAATCCCAGCCAAACAAAAAATCCGGATCATCCTGTAGATTCGACAAGCTGGTTTGATGCTGTAAATTATTGCAACAGGCGAAGCACGGCAGAAGGCTTAACACCTGTTTATACAGTTAACGGCGGGCAAGTTACATGGAATAGAGAAGCAAATGGTTACAGGCTTCCCACAGAAGCAGAATGGGAATATGCATGCCGCGCGGGAACGACAACTCCTTTTTATTCGGGTAACACTTTGCATGCAGCAGGATGGTTCAATGAAAATTCTTCTACAACAGTAAACGGTTTTTGGAGCCGCCATACACACCCTGTCGGAGAAAAAGAGCCGAATGCATGGGGTTTATATGATATGCACGGAAATATTCTAGAATGGTGCTGGGACTGGATGATACCATACACAGCAGAGCCAAAGATTGATCCTATAGGTCCTGCAACAGGTCACAGGCGTGTTTACCGCGGAGGCTGTTTTGATTCGGGCTCTTCGCAATGCAGAAGCGCATACAGATTCGGACAGACACCTTATCTCGGAATGTTTTACATGGGGTTTCGTATCGCACGTAATGCTTTTTAATGATACAATAATTTCATGAAGTCAAAAAATAATGAAATTGCCGCACTTGAAAAATTAATACAAAAATATCAGGCTTCCTACTACAACGGAGAAGCTGAAATTTCTGACGGCGAGTTTGATCTTCTTTGGGACGAATTAAAAAAAATTGCACCTGATAGCGAAGTATTAAAAAAAGTAGGAACAGGTTTTGATGTTGACGGTTTCCCGAAAGCGAAGCATTTAATCCCAATGGGAAGCCAAGAAAAGGCATCTAATCCTCAAGAATTCTTAGCATGGGTAAAAAAACAAATAGCAAAAATCGATGAAATAAACGCATCGTTAACCGATAAAAAAAAGCAGTTAACAAAAATATTTATCGTTCAATTTAAAATGGACGGAGCAAGTCTTGAACTTCAATACGAAAAAGGAATATTGATAAGAGCTGTAACGCGCGGAGACGGAATTACAGGTGATGATATCACGCCTAATGCGCGCCGCATGTCCGGCGTAGTTCAAAAAATGAACGTCTCTTTTACAGGCGGCGTTCGCGGCGAAGTAATTATGACGCACGATATTTGGGAGAGCAAATATCCTGCTAAAGCGAATTGCCGTAATGCCGCCAACGGAATTATGCGGCGCAAGGACGGCGAAGGCTGTGAGAATTTGCACCTGATTGTATATGACGCATCAGCAATGGACGATGATCAATTTTTTAAAGATGAACTACAAAAAATTGATTGGCTAAAAAAGAGAGGCTTTGTAACATCAGAGTCGCAGTCCTTTACAGCACCGGAAGATATAATCGCATACCGCGAGAAAATTGCAAAGACAAGAGATCAACTTCCCTTTGATATTGACGGTCTTGTTGTAAAGGACAATGAGACAGATATGTCTGATTTACGCAAGGCACGCCCTGAAAAGCAAATTGCTTTTAAATTTGAACTAGAAACTGCATTCAGTTTTCTTCGTGAGGTGATATGGAGCGAAAACGGCGCAACTTACACTCCTGTAGGAATTATTGATCCTGTCCGTCTTGCAGGGACAACAGTAAAAAGAGCAAGCTTAAACAATCCAGACATGATACGTGCAATGGAATTAAAAATAGGCTCTGCCGTTTCAGTTGTAAAGAGAGGAGAAATAATTCCAAAAATTGAAGGATTAGCACCTAACAAAGATATATCATCAGATGAAACAACAGAAATTATATTCCCGCAAAAATGCAGCATATGTAATTCAACTCTTTTAGATGCTGGAACAAGGCTTTATTGCCCGAACCCTGAATGTCCCAAACGTCTATTGCATCGACTTGAAAAATGGGTTTCGGTTCTTAATATCAGAGAATTAGGAGAAAAACTTCTTCTTCAATTATTTGAAAAAGGAATAAAACAAATACACCAATTATATACAATAAAAGCCGAAGACTTGGCAGAATATGACAGAATGGGAGAAAAATCTGCTATTAAAGTAATTAGACACATACAAACAAAAAGAGAATTAACACTGGCGCAATTCATTGCAGGTTTTGATTTTGAAGGTATTGCAGAAACCACGATGGATAAAGTAGCGGGAGCAGGTTTTGACACTTTAGAAAAACTGCAAGAAGCATCGGTTTCAGATTTATCCGCTGTATTCGGGTTAGGTGAAATTACAGCAAAAATAATTGCAGACGGATTAAAAGAGTGCGCAAAAGAAATAAAAGAAGTTTTAAAAACAAAAGTAATATCAATTGCAGACCCTCCTTCAGAAGAAACTCAGCCTTTACGCGGAATTTCATTTTGTTTTACAGGCGAATTAAAAACTATGAAGAGGGGAGCGGCGGAAGAAAAAATAAAAGCGCTCGGCGCGCAAGCAAAGTCTGCCGTAGTAAAAGGGCTTTCCTATCTTGTTACAAATGACACAACTTCCGGCTCATCAAAAAATAAAAAAGCAAAAGAGCTTGGAATACCTATTATTGATGAAGATCAATTTATAAAGCTGATTCAATCTGCGCCTCAAAAGAATGATAAACTCGTTCAAGGGGAATTGTTTTAATAATTAAATAATTTCTCGCAAAGACACTGGGAGTGTATAAAAAAATATACAAAAAAACATAATAATAAGTTGAAATACTACTAAAATGATGATATATTGTTGTGTATGTATGTAAGAACCATGCTCTAATACTCACATAGAGGAATATTATGATCACATAGATAAAATGCCGTATGGCTTTTATAATAAATAGGAGGTTTTTTTAATGAAAAACAAACATCGGACTTTCGTCCGCAGGGCTTTTGCCCGCAATTTAGGGATTATCGTTTTAGCGGCGGTAATAATTTCTTCAATATTTTCCTGCGCAATGTTAGAAGCGTTCTCGATGGCAGCACAGATGCAGAATGCGGAGGAAGCGGAGTTGACAGAAGAACAGAAACTGCTTGTCGGTAAGTGGAGAAGTGATACAGGACATCTATATACATTTAATGATGACAGAACAGGCACTATAAGGCTAAGCGGCAGTAACGAGGATCAAAAAATCAGATGGGATACTTACCTTGATAATTTAACAATAACCATGGTTGATAGCTACTCACGCATGGATACTACCTATACCTTAAACGGCGATGAATTAATAATGATTCCGTTGGGAGCGACTGCGGACAGACAAGTAAAAACAAAACGCGAACTCCCAAGTCTTGCCTTCACTCATGCAAGAACCGGCTGTGCTGTCTCAATAGGTACGCAAACCGATAAAGTTATAGTAATCCCCGCAACCTGCCCTCAAGGGCATCCTGTAACCGCTATAGTGGCATCTAAATATAACGATAGTACTTATAAATTCGAAGGCGGCTTTGCAGGAACAGATATAACCAGCATAACAATCCCCGGCAGTATTACTACTATCGGCGCAAATACGTTCTCTGACTGCGAAAACATTGAAAGCGTAATATTGTTAAACGGCGTTACTACTATCGGCGACAATGCGTTTAGTTCCAGTGTTATTAAAAGTATAACAATTCCGGCAAGTGTTACATCCATCGGCAAGGCGGCGTTCAATCGCTGTTATGGTCTTAGCAGCTTAACAATCCCCGCCAGCGTTACATCTATCGGCGAGGCGGCGTTCTCCAACAACATCCTTACAAGCGTTACCTTTCAGGGCACTATCCCCGCGGCAAGGTTTCATGCTAACGCATTAGGCTGGAACGGTGCAGAAGGCTACATGGGCGATCTTCGCGAGAAATATCTTGCAGGCGGACCCGGTACATATACCAGTTCAAATTCGTATGGCGGCGGCACATGGACAAAGCGGTAAAAAAGGTATAAGCGTTTTTACTCACAAATGCGCCGTAAAAGCGGCGTGTTTGTGAGTTATCGGCAATACTATGACTGTGATATTAACCCTCACCTTAATTATGGATTTATTTTAGATACAAACTTATTACCCTTAATATAAAAACGCAATTCCAGTTCTTTCCCTTCCGTTTAACATATGTTTTTATAATATAATAAAAAAATTATTATTTCAAGTTATTTCATCTACCTCTGCGATACGGTAAATATTTCTCTGTTTACTTTTTTTTATTAATAATACATAATCAACTTTGGAGAAAACAATGTACGATTACAAAAAAACATGGAAAGAAAAAATTACCTGTGCAGTAAATGAAATTTTAAATGAAGCTGGAACAAACGAAAAAATTGATGAAACTCAAATAACAGCAGAAATTCCGCCGAACCGCGAAATGGGAGACCTTGGTTTTCCCATGTTCAGTTTTGCAAAAATTTTAAAGAAAGGACCGCCTCAAATTGCTCAAATATTGTCAGAAAGATTAAATAAATCTTTAAATTGCGATGAAAAATCAAAAATCGAAGTACAAGGACCTTATTTAAATATAAAGATGGATAGAAGGCAAACTGCAAAAGAAATAATGGAAATGTTTTTTTCTTATAAAAACGATGTGTCAGAAAGTTTTTCATTTGGAAAACCCGGCACTTTGAAAGGTCAAAAAGTAATGGTAGAATTTTCAAGCCCAAATACAAATAAACCCTTGCATCTTGGGCATCTTAGAAACGATGTGTTAGGTGAAAGTGTTTCAAGAATTATTAAAGCCTGCGAAGCAGAAGTAAGAAAAGTTTGCATTATAAATGACAGAGGCATACATATTTGCAAATCTATGCTTGCTTATAAAGAGCAGGGAAAAAATACAACACCTGAGTCAGAAAATTTAAAAAGCGATCATTTTGTCGGCAAATGGTATGTTTGTTTCAGCAAAGAATTAAAAAAAGAAGCGGAAGAGCTTATAAAAAACGGAGTTCAAAAAGAAGAAGCAGAAAATCAAGCGCAGATGATGAAAAAAGCGCAAGAAATGCTTCGAGGCTGGGAAGCAGGAGACTCAGAAATAAGAGAGCTTTGGAAAAAAATGAATTGCTGGGCTATCGAAGGAATGAAAAAAACTTATAAGCGCACAGGTATTTCTTTTGATAAGTTTGATTTTGAAAGCGAAACTTATATGTTAGGCAAGGACGAAGTTTTAAAAGGGCTTGAAAAAGGAATTTTCTTCCGTCAAGAAGACGGCGCTGTTGCAGTTGATCTAACCGATGAAAAACTTGATAAAAAAATACTTTTGCGAAGTGACGGCACTTCGATATATATAACTCAGGATTTCGGAACAGCGATAAGCCGGCACAAAGAATGGCAGTTTGATAAATTAATTTATGTGGTAGGCTCTGAACAGCAATATCATTTTAAAGTATTATTTATCCTTCTTGAAAAATTAGGATTTGATTGGGCAAAAAACTTACATCATCTTTCCTATGGTATGGTAAATCTCCCGGAAGGAAAAATGAAAAGCCGCGAAGGGACTGTAGTAGATGCAGACGATTTAATTGATTCGTTACGTGACATGGCGTTAGATGAAATCAAAGAAAAGGGGAGGGAAGAAGATGTAGGAGATCCAAGCGAAGTTGCGGAAAAAATCGCGCTTGGCGCGCTTCATTATTTTTTACTTCAGCCTAATCCTGTAAAAGATATGCTCTTTGATCCAAAAGAATCGCTATCTTTTACCGGTAACACAGGTCCTTATTTGCAATATATGGGAGCACGTATTTCTTCGATGCTTAGAAAAAGCAAAGAAATTGAAAATAATTCAGCAATTGATTTTTCGCTTTTAATTTCTGATCCTGAGTGGGAATTATTAAAAATTCTTGCAGAATATCCCTTTGCGGTAAGCGAAGCTGCTGCCTCTCTTGATCCTTCTCATCTTACCGGTTTTCTATATGAGTTATCCAAATCATTCAGCCGCTTTTATCATGAATGTCCTATTCTTTCATGCGAAGACAAAGCATTATCAAAAGTGAGGTTAGAATTATCCCACGCTGTTATGATGGTTTTAAAAGACGCATTTCATTTAGTGTGTATACCGTTTTTGGAAGTGATGTAAAAATATTAATTCAAAAACGCCAATGACACAGAGCCATGATTAAAATATAATTCTTCTGCACAAACAGAGTTTGCATCTTCTGTTTTTATTATACATCTTCCTATCGGGTCTATACCTTTAAAAATGCCTCGTGCAAGAATTTTTCCTTGTTTTTCAAGAAAATCATCATCTTTGCTTTCCGGTTCAAACACCGCTGTCTTTGCACCAATACAATCTGACAGAGAATTCCATTCTTTTGCAAGATTGCTGTTTCCTTGAAAATATGCAGCATTAGATTTATATTTTTTATTTATATTTTCTATTTCTTGAAGTATTTTGCATAACACATCTTTTCTTGAAATTTGTTTTCCCAAAATTTCAGAGCAGCTTATTGCTTTTAAAGTAGGCGCTTTATTATTTATATTGATTCCTATTCCGCCTATAAACCATGAAATTAAATCCCCGTCACCTAAAACTTCAGTTGTTAATCCTGCAATTTTTCTGTTGTTTATATAAATATCATTTGGCCAGCGAAGAAACGCTTTTTTTCCGCAAATAGCAGAAATACTTTTAACAATAGCAATTTGTATAACAAGAGATAAAAGAGTATAGTCTGATATTGTAAGTTTAGGTTTTTCTAAAATTGAAAAGAAAAGCCCTCCTTGACGTGAAATCCATGTTCTGCCGTATCTGCCTCTTCCCGCGCTTTGTTTGTCTGCACAAACAACAGCACGCTGTTTTTGCTGCAAAGCAGAAGCATTTTCCATTGTGCGTAATGCTAAATCACGCGCTCTATTCATTGTACTGTCTGTTTTTAAATAATGATAAAATTGCAGTTCATTTTGATCATTAATAATATTTTCAAATTCCCAAGGATAAAGAAAATCTTTTTCATTTTCCGGTTTTAAAAGATACCCGGATTCTTTTGTTTCGATAGAGTATCCTGCAGAAACTAAAGATTGAACTGTTTTCCAAATTGCAACCCGTGATACACCCAATTCCTTAGCAAGAACGCTTCCGCTGATAAGACCGCCTTGTTTTTCTCGTAATTGTGAAAGCAACTGCGCTTTACTGGATACACGCGTTACATCATTAAATAATAAATCATTATTTTTTTCTTTCATTTTATACTCCTTGCTTCAATTGCTTTTGCTTTAAGAGAAGCCTTTTCAAAACTCAAAATAATTAAAATAAAAAGAAGTGCTTTAATTTTTTTTATTCCGTTTTTACCTGCACGCGCTTTCCATGAAAGATTAATATTTGCCCATGTTTGAAATATTTCAGGAATAAAACAAAGAAAGAGAGAAATATTTTCTGAAAAAGAAAATTTTCTTTTTATTTTTTTTCCAATAAAAGGAAATATTAAACCCTCTTTTATATCAATTAAACTTGTTGTTCTAAAAAAAAGAGCGGATAATTGAATTATCAATATAAATTTAAAAATGATATGAATAAAATCAATTTGCGGAATTAATAAAAATATTAAAAAAGAGTTTAATGGAAATAAAAAATCCCAATAATCAAATATATTTGAAAATACTGATAACGAGTATAATAATATAATATAAAAAACAGCAGGTTTAAAATCTGTTAATTGTTCGCGCAAAGAAATTTTACAAATAAAAGCAATAATAACAGCTAAAAATATTCCGATTAAAAGCCATAAAGAAGAAAAAAACATACAAAAAAATGATGTTAGTATTAGTATAAAAAGTTTTAAAATTGCAGGTAATTTATGAAGAGGACCTTTTATTGTTTTGTATTTAAAAATCACCTGTTTTTTTACCATAACAAATCCTCTAAACATTGTGTATTTTTTTTCAAAGGATGATGAATACCCCAATCCTCAAGGTTAAGCATTAATGCATCAGATGCGCTGCCGTCAAAAACTTTTTTCCCTTTATATAAAACAAAAAAATGAGAGGCAAGAGCAAGGCATTTTTCAAGTTCGTGTGTAAGAATAATGAGCGTTTTTTTATCATTTTTTAATTGCTGAAAAAGACGGTTAACTTGAACAACACCCGGATAATCAAGGTTTGCATAAGGCTCATCAAAAATGATGATTTGCGCATTCATTGCCAATACTCCTGCTGCTGCAAGACGCCTCTTTTCTCCGCCTGAAAGAGAGTGGGATGGAAAATCCGCTCTATGATTTAACCCTGTCTGTGTCAGAGCATCTTCAACACAAGAAAAAATTTCTTTTTTAGAATAACCTAAATTAAGAGGACCGAAGGCAATATCTTCACGTGCTGTTTCACCGAGTATTTGTGCATCAGGCTCTTGAAAAACAAGACCCGTTCTTGCAGAAGTCTCAACAGTGCCGCTGTCAGGCTCTTCAAGACGGGCAATAATCGACATTAAAAGACTTTTCCCTGAACCGTTAGCGCCTGCAAAAACAGCGCAAGCTCCCTCTTCGATAGAAAGGGAAATATCATCTAAGGCATAAAATTTTCCGTCTTTAATTTGATCATTTTCTTGATGTTGATCGTTAACAGGAAAGTGTTTTGTAATATTGCTGAGTTTTACCGCAATATTATTCATTTATATACCTTGCAGCAATCGGGCGCAGTTTGAGTGCCAGAGGTATGCTGATTAAAAGTTTAATAAAATCGCCGATTAGGTAGGGAAGAGCGCCTGCGCTGAATGCAGCGATGAATGACATCGAATTGAGGCGCATCATGTAAAGAACCCCGCAAATTAAAATTACTATAAAACCTAAAAAAGAAGCGATAATCAATCTTATAAGAAATAAAGCAGTTACTTTTTTTTCGCTTGTTTTAGGTAATCCGCAGATAAGCCCCGCAATAAGGCTAGCAAAAAAATAGCCGATTATATAACCGCCCAAAGGGGTGGAAAAAACTGCAACACCCGGAAGCACAAACAAAGGTATCCCTAAAATACCTGCTATAATAAAAATAAAGACTGCAACAGCGCCGTAAAAACTGCCCAGTATAGTGCCGGAAAGTACTATAAAGAGATTTTTTAAAACTAAAGGAACAGGAATTCCTGGAAGCGGAATTATAATAAAACCTGACACAGCAATCATCGCTGCAAAAACAGCGGTAAAAACATAGCGGTTTCGTAAAGTTCTAGTTGATATTTTGTTAACCATATTATTTATCAGGTTAACAAAGATAATTGGATTTGTCAATCTTTGAATTTATCAATGATGGGCTGGAAATAGTCAATATTTCCTGCTATACTTAATTAAATGGAAACAACCCAGGAAGCTCTTTCAGCAAAGCAAACTGCCGAACGGCATAGCTTCAAAATAAGCGAGTTTGAAGGTCCCCTTGATTTATTGCTGCATATGATCCGTAAAAACGAGGTTAATATTTACGATATCCCGATAGCTCAAATAACAGAGCAGTACATCGAATATCTGCGTAATGTTGAAACTATGGACCTTGATGATCTTACCGCCTTTCATGCAATGGCGGCAAATTTGCTGTATATAAAAAGCCGGACTTTGCTGCCTGTCGAAATGGAAGATGATTATGAAGACCCGCGCGCCGAGCTTGTTGACCGTTTAATTGAGTATCAAAAATTTAAAAAATTATCAGAGCTGATGGAAGAAAAAGAAAAGGAAAATGATTGGATAATTGAGCGTAAAAGGCTTCAGCATAATCTTCCCTTTACAGATGATGATATTTGGGAAAAAGTTGATATTTGGGATTTGGTAAAAACCTTCTCGACATTAACAGTAAACTTAAGTGCAGAGCGTATCATCGATCTTTACGAAGAAGTAAGCGTTAATGAAAAAACAACCCTCCTTGTTGAATTACTGGAAAATAAAGGACAGTGCCTCTTTACAGAGTTGATTATACATCAAGGGGCTATGGACATAGTATGCGCTTTTCTTGCAGTTCTTGAAGCCGCCAAAATGCGCATGATTGTGATCTATCAAAACCGCCTCTTTGGTGATATACTCATAAAACCAAGTTCTTAAAGATTTAAGGATTTAAAACAATTATATTAAAATTGACTCGGAGTAATCTGTGACAGAAAACATTGAAAAGGAAACAGCGCTTGTCGAAGCAATTCTCTTTATGGAAGGGGAGGCTCTCGACGAAGGTACAATAGCAAGGATAAGTTCGCTTTCTAAAGAAAAAGTAATAGCTGCGCTTGAAAATTTGGAAAAGCGTTATGCGTCAGAAAATAACGCTTTAGAACTTTCACGCATAAGCGGAGCTGTTATGATTTCTGTAAAACGTGAGCTTTGGGAAAATCTGAAAGAAAGATACGGGAAAAAAAGCGAGGCGAAAATATCAAGGGCTGCAATGGAAACGCTCTCTATCGTTGCATATCAGCAGCCTGTAACAAGAGCGGAAATTGAAAAAATTCGCAGCGTATCGGCAGATAATATGATACGCCTTCTTCTTGAAAAAGGGCTTGTCCGCGAAGTAGGAAAAAAAGATATCCCCGGCAGACCTGTCTTATACGGCACTACAAAAGAATTCTTAAAAATATTTAACCTTAATTCGATTTCGGATCTCCCAAAATTAAATGAATACGACGCAGAAAAGTTTGAACTGGAAGGGGAAAAAGATTAGATTACAAGTTTATCTTTCTCATGCGGGTATAGCCTCAAGGCGTGCGGCAGAAGAAATTATCGCAAAGGGAAGAGTTTCAGTAAATGGTGTTATCATCACAGCACAGGGAACAAAAGTAGAAGACACAGATTTAATCCTTCTTGATGGTAAACCTGTTCACTTGGAAAACCGCAAGTTATATATCGCTCTTCATAAACCCGCCCAATATATTTGCAGTTCAAGTGATCCGCAAGAAAGACCTTTGGCTTTAAGTCTTCTTCCCCCTGCAAAAGAAAGACTCTACAGTGTAGGCAGGCTTGACTACCTGTCCTGCGGTTTAATCTTTTTCACAAATGACGGTGATTTTGCCAGCCGCTTGGGGCACCCAAGTTCCGCTCTTGAAAAGGAATACATCGTAGAAGCCACAGGCATAATCGGCGATGAAACAATAAACGCTTTCAATAACGGAATAACAATAGAGGGTGAATATTACAAAGCAAAAATAGCAGAAAGAACAGGAAGAAAGAGTATGCGCATCATTTTAATCGAAGGTAAAAACCGTGAAATAAGAAGGGTATTTTCACACTTCCATCTGCATCCATCATTATTAAGAAGGGTAAGATTTGGGACAGTGTTACTTGGAAATCTTGCCGAAGGAAACTCAAGAAATCTTACTGAGAAAGAACTTTCTGAATTAAATTAATAATTTTATCCGTAAAAGCGTATAAGAATTATAGATTTGGTATCACAGAAAAATAAAACAAACTCTTCAAGATAGTGTTATAATATATATCTAGAGAGGGAAAAAATGGTAATAGCAATTGACGGACCTGCAGGTTCTGGGAAAAGCACTATCGCTAAATTGATAGCGGAAAGGAAAAATTTCACATATATAAACTCAGGCAAACTCTATAGGGCTATAACCTTAGGTTGTTTACGTTCAAAAATAGATATAAAAAACAGTGAAAAAGTTATAGAATTTGCAAAAAACACCCAAATTTCCTATGATAAAGACCAAGTTTATCTGGACGGGGAAGATGTCACCCCTTTTCTCCATACCGATGAAATTGACCGTAATTCATCACCGCTTTCGTCCATTGTGCCGATACGCCATATTATAAACGATTTAATCCGCAGCCTTTCACAAGGAAGAGATGTGGTCGTAGAAGGCAGGGATATGACCACTGTTGTTTTTCCCGATGCTGACTACCGCTTTTACATTGATGCCTCTGTGGATGCAAGGGCAAAAAGACGCTATGATCAGGGGGTTTCGGCTTTAAGCCTTACAGAGATAAAGGACGCGATTTTGCAGCGGGATGCGATAGACAAGAATAAAGTTGAAGGAAGTTTAAAAATTGCGCAAGGGGTTGAATATTTGGATACATCGGACTTGACCATTATTGAAGTTTATGACAAATTGATAGATAAGATAGATTAACATTTAAGGAAAGAAAAAAATGGCAGAAGAGAAGGAAGTGGCTCCAGACACTGGTTCCGGAGAAAACATTCAAACACAATTACAGGAAGAGTATTTAAAGACTCTGGAACAGCTGGAAGAAGGACAGCTGGTAGAAGGCAAGGTAGTACAGGTTACCTCAGATCAGGTATTTGTAGATGTAGGCTACAAATCAGAAGGAAAGATACCGCTTACGGAATTTTCCGAGATTCCGAATATTGGCGACTGCGTTCCTGTTATCCTTATAACAAAGGAAAACAAATACGGAGAAGTTATTGTATCAAAACAAAAAGCAGATGCAAAACTTTTCTGGAAAAACTTAAAACAAGCTTTTGCAGAAAAAAAAGCTGTTGAAGGTACAATCGATAAACTTGTAAAAGGCGGCTATGAAGTAGTGTTAGGTGCAGATGCAAGAGCATTTTTACCTATCAGTCAGGCTGATACGCAAAAACCGGAAAAACCGGAATCACTTTTAAATAAAAAAATTCTTGTCTATGTTGAACGTCTTTATTCTGACGGAAAGATCAACATTGTTGTAAACAGACGCAAATGCATGGAAGAAGAACTTGAACGAAGAAGAAATGATTTTTTTGAAAACACACCGATAGGCACGGACATTTCAGGCGTTGTAAAAAGTTTTACTTCATTCGGTGCATTTATAGACTTAGGCGGTTTTGACGGCTTGCTTCATATCAACGATATGAGCTGGGGTCATGTTACGCGTCCTAAAGATTTTGTAAAAAAAGGTCAGGAAATAAAACTAAAAGTTATACGCATAGACAAGCAGGAAAAAAGAATCAATCTTTCCCTTAAACATTATACAGATGATCCTTGGGTTCACTTTGAAGAAAAATATCATGTGAACGATATTGTAAAAGGCAAGGTTACAAAGCTTACGGAATTCGGCGCGTTCATCGAACTTGAAGAAGGCATCGAAGGGCTTGCGCATATATCAGAGTTTTCATGGTTAAAGAAAATTCAAAAACCGCAAGACTTATTAAAATCAGGCGACCTTGTTGAATGTATGATCTTAGGTTACGATCTTCAAGCCGGGCGTGTTTCTTTAGGGCTTAAACAAGTGCAGGAAAACCCCTGGGACAACTTAGCGGAAAAATATCCTGTTGGAACTAGAATTAACAGAAAGGTTGTAAAAGTAACAAATGCAGGGGCATTTATCGAAATAGGAGAGGGGATAGACGGTTTCCTTCACAGCGATGATATTTCATGGACAACAAAAAAATCAAAGAATTTAGGTCTTTCTGTCGGACAGGAAATTGAAGTAATGGTCATTTCTGTTGATGTTGAAAGCCGAAATATTAAACTCGGTATTAAACAGCTTTCAGAAAATCCGTGGATAGAGTTCTGCGAAACATATAAAGTTGGCTCTTCTGTAGAAGGGGAGGTTGTTAATATTCAGCCTTTCGGTGTTTTTATTCGCGTAACAAGCGGGATAGAAGGGCTTATCCCAAAAACAAACTTGGCTGAAAACCGCGAAGAAGATGCCGATGAAGCAATGAAAAAATATAAGATGGGAGATAAAGTAAAAGCNATTGTCATGGAAATCCAACAAGACAAGAAAAAGGTTACTTTCTCNATTCGGGATTATCAGAAGAAAATACAGCGGGACGATATTTCCCGGTATATGGCAAAAGAAGAATCTTCTGATTCCACTTATACANTGGGTGCTGTTCTTAAATCGAAAACAAANGAATCTCAGCCAAAGCGCGAAGGTCCTGCTGATGCTGAATAAGGTCTAAAGGATAGCTATGCTGTCAAAGATCGATGCAAAAAAATTTCATACTCTTATAGAGATTAACTCTTTAATTAACTCTGATTATAAAGATGTTCACAATCTTTTATCTCAGATTATGGAATCTGCAACACAATTATGCGATGCTCAGGCAAGCAGTCTTTTATTAATGGACAAAGAAAAAAACGAATTGTATTTTGAAGTTGCACTTGGAGAAAAAGGCGGCGAAGTAAAAAAATTCACAGTAAAATCCGGAGAGGGAATTGCAGGCTGGGTTTCACATAACAATAAATCATTAATTGTAAATGATGCGGCAAACGATAAAAGACATTTGCGTAATATAGGCGAAGAAATAAATTATACCTGTAAAACAATAATTGCAGTTCCTATGCGTATAAAAGATGAATGTATCGGTGTTTTGGAGCTAATCAATAAAAATGATGAGCAGGGGTTTATTCAAGAAGACATGGAATGGCTTGAGATTTTTGCAAACCAGGCGGCTTTGGCTGTTGTAAATGCTCAAAGTATGGAAAAATCACTTCGCGAAATTAAACAGCTGCAAGACAGGATAACCCACGATCAATATCACACGATAATTACAAAAAGCCCCGCAATTTTAGAAAAACTTGATATTATAGACAAGGTAGCAAAGACCGATTCATCTGTCTTACTGTTAGGGGAAAGCGGTGTAGGAAAAGAACTATTTGCAGAACAGATACACCTGCGAAGCGAAAGATGTTCCTCTCCTTTTGTAAGGGTTAATTGTGCAGCCATTCCTGAAGGTTTACTGGAAAGCGAACTATTCGGTCATGTAAAAGGCGCTTTTACAAATGCAATAGCTAACCGTCACGGACGTTTTGAAATGGCAGACGGCGGAACAATCTTTTTAGATGAAATAGGGGATTTACCTTTATCCTTACAAGTAAAGCTGTTACGTGTAATTCAAGAAAAACGGTTTGAAAAAGTCGGCTCTGATACCACAGTCACTGTAAATGTCCGGATTGTTGCTGCCACTAATAAAAATTTAGAAGAACAGGTAGAAAAAGGCGCTTTTCGCCAAGACCTTTATTATAGGTTAAATGTATTTCCTATTTACATTCCGGCTTTACGCCAGCGTCCTGAAGATATAATAGCATTGGCACATTTTTTTCTTGATAACTTTATGCGTGATTCAAAAAAGCAAAAAGAAACCCGGTTTGAAGGATTCTCGCAAGATGCAATAGAAGCCCTTCTTTCATATTCATGGCCCGGAAATGTCAGGGAATTGCAAAACTGCATAGAACGCGCCTGTGTTATAGGCAGGAATAAATTGATAAATACAGAAGATTTATTTTTAAAAGCATATGATGATAAAGTTTCAATGCATCATCATGGGGAAAAACATATACAAGAGGCACGTGATTTAAAAGCGGCATTAAATAACTTTAAAGTAAATTTTATCCGCAAAGTGCTGGAAGAAAACAATTGGAATCAGACAGAGACTGCCAGGGCTCTTGCCATACAGCGGACTTATTTGTCAAGATTAATAAAAGAACTGCAAATTGAGGCTTGATTTTTACAGATCAAAGCGTAAGTAAAGGAGAAGGTATGCAAAACGAAAAGAACACACAAGACAATTTTATGGATAAACTCAATGATTTTATTCAAAGAAACAGAAAAAAGATTTTCGCCGTATTAGGTATTTTTATCATTCTGTTTGTTGCATCAATTGTATTTTTAGCTGTAAAAGACAGTTCAGAAAAAAAATCAATTGTACAGTTGGAAGAATTAACTAAAAAATACGACTCTTTATTTTCTTTTTTTAAAGAAGAAAATTCTGAAGTAGACCTATTGATTACCGACTTGAAAAACTTTGCAGGAAACAAAAAAGGGATTGCACCAAGTAAAGCATGGGCTTTGATTGCGGAAATATATGTAAATAGGGAAGACTGGTCAAAAGCAGAAGAGGCTTTTATTAAATCCGCCGGCACAGGGGCAAAAACATATCTTGGACCAATTTCATTGTTTAACGCAGCGGCAGCGGCAGAAGAGCAAGGCAAGCTTGAAAGCGCGTTAAGTTTATTAAAGGAATGTTTATCCCATAATTTTGAATTTCCTTCAGCGCCAAGGGCTCAATTTTCTATTGGAAGAATTAATGAACAATTAGGAAATACCTCTGATGCCATTGAAGCATACCGTGCAGTAATGATAAATTGGCCCGATATGCCTGTCTGGCAGCAACTGGCTAGAAGCCGTATTCTTGTTTTAGAAATTAATTGAAAAGGGGTAAACCTGAAGTATTTAGATGAAAAAAAATATCTTTTTTCTATTACTTCCCATTTTTATTTTTTTTACATGCGGCATACCGGAATATTATTTTCTTGAACAAGTACCCGAAGGTCAAAGGACAATGACATCAGGTGCAACAATAACATTATATACTCCGTCATATTATGCAGACGGGTATCGTATTTATTATAAGATTTATTTAAGTGATAATAATCAAGAAAGCAGTGTAGAAGCCGCAAATGAAAGGATTTTTATTAATTCAACACTTAACACAGATTTTAACTTCTTCGATCCTTATACAGACCCTAATAGATATGATAAAATTTTAGGAGAAAATACATTTAAAGATCAAAAATATCATGCATTAGAATTATATAATGCAGATATAAATAGTTTATTGGGAAATATTCCTTCACAAGGTTTAACATTAGATTTTTTCTTTCCGGTAACATTAGGTTTAGATAATTTTCCTTATTTAATACTTAATAACAGCAGCCCTTATCTTTTATGGCGTTCATCAAATGAATTAATTACACCAAAACCGGATGATGATTTATCTTTCAGAAGATCGGATGAATTATCATTTAATGAATATGCAGTATCAACTATTAATCCTGATGTAACACCAAATAATCAAGCATCAAGTGTTGCTTCTTATGCTTATGTTTCAATGTATATTGTTGCAATCGGCAGTAACCCGGTAAGTTTTGGTACTTTATACAGTAAACCAACCTTTATCAGTATTTTTAAATTGCCTGAGGCTAATTAGAAAAGAGAACCAAAAAACACTCAAACCACCAGTGATTTTCTTTGTATATTTTACTATCCATAATGTATGTTCTGTCTACCAGAAAATATATGATTTTTAATAAATGGATGCAATTACTTATCATACAAATATTTATAAACATTAAAATAAGAAGCGAATTCATTATTATTAAAACCCATAATATTACGCGCCAGAACCTCATTGCGAACCAATGAAAAAACAGACGGACAATCATAATCAAGCCGTTCCTGCCTATATGTTTTTTCTTTAGCTGCAATAACGAAATCATCATTTTTTTCAGCTTTATAAGAAAAACCCCAAAGCAAAGATGATAATGAATGTTTTTTTTCGCCGCTTTTTATTACAAAGGATTCGGCTCTTTTAATAACGATTCCTTCAGGCAAGTTTTCGTTTAATTTTATAAGAAAATCTTGCGGGTTATATGCATCTTTAAAATCCGCTATTCCAATTTCACATTTTCCGCTTATTCCCATTGCTAAAGAAGAAGCAAATTCCAGTTTTGCAAGGGGGTTAAATCCTTGTGTGTAAAATACCGGTATATCGGCTCTTCTTAGCGACATGGAAAAAATCTCTATCAAATGCAAGTGCCCGTGAAAAACCGCAGTGTTTTCCTTACTGAAACTGAATAAAATCCTATAAGTTGCAGGGTCTTTTTTATTCAAAAGCTCTGTGTTAACCTCTTTATTCTTTTGGTTAACGGTTGTTTCATTGTTTTTTACATCAAATGGAGTGTCATTTTGTGTTAATAATTGTTTTTCTTTATCTGCACAGACAGAGTTATCATTTTCTTCCCTCATCCATCTTCCCTTTTCACAAACTCCGCATAAACAGCATTTTTCATTGCATGAAGGGGTGCAAATCGATTTATTGGATTTATCAAGTTCTTGCTGCATGAATTCATCTTTTACACATGAATCTATTTCCAGCCAAGAATTTATTTTTCCAGAAAATACTGAATTAATATAATCACAGTTTTGCTCCAGTATTTGCTGCCATACATCTTTATTTATAAATTCATTCCATGCATCTAACCGGCTTCCTTTTTTCCAAGCTTCTTCGCAAAGAAAACCAGCCCTCTCGTCTCCCCTGCTCATTATTCCTTCTATCTTTGAAATTAATGGATCGGAAATACTTACCTTGTGTCCGAAAGTTTTTAATTTTGCGCGGA
Organism: Treponema sp.; assembly: GCA_009787695.1. Lineage (GTDB taxonomy): Bacteria > Spirochaetota > Spirochaetia > Treponematales > Breznakiellaceae > WQXQ01. The sequence continues at coordinate 24,386 of WQSW01000021.1, read as the reverse complement.
TAAAATTTAGTTTTCTTGATGCTGTGTCGCCGTCAAGCTGCTGCCTGCTTTGAAAAGGGGTATGCGGTTTCGGAATGAATATTCCAACATTTATGTTAAAATGCATTCTTGTTTTGCGGGCAACATCAATAATAAAAGATACTATTTCTTCTTCTTCGTTAAACTGTGCTGCGGTAAGTCCTATCATAAAATAAAACTTTGCGCCTTTCCATCCGCGTTTTTTTGCTTCTTCTATAATTGCAATAACAGAATCGCGACTTACTTCTTTATTAATTGCCATTTGTTGAATTTCAAGAGGTGTTTCAACGGCAAAGGTTAGACCGCTTTTTCTTGTAACAGATATTTTTTCTAAAAGTGATAATGCAAAACTTGATACTTTAAGTGAAGGTAATTGGAAAGAAACATGCTTATCAGAAAAATTACTGTTTAAAGTATTGATTAAATCATCAATACCTTTAAAATCCCCTGATGATAACGAGGAAAGACTTATCTGCTGCCAGCCGCCTTTTGTTATCATTTCGTTTACTTGTTTTACAATTATATCTTTTGATTTTTGTCTTGCAGGTCTGTACCAAAAACCTGCATGGCAAAAACGGCAGCCGTTAGGGCATCCGCGCATTATTTCTACAGAACCGTGATTTTGTACGATCTTCATGCTTGGTACAGGATAGACAAAAGATACATCATCATCACTTGAAAATCCGTTATATATTGCCCTTCTTGTTTTTGTATTTTTTTTATTTTCTTTACTCCAAATATTCGGGTGAGATATTATTTTTTTAAAGATTTCTTCCCTTCCTAAACCGGTCTTTTTTAATTCTGCCAATTCAATTACAAGATCAAAAAATCCTGCTTCTGCTTCGCCCATCCAGAAAGCATCAATAAAGGGCGAATACGGAAACGGATTGGAAACTGCAGGACCTCCTGCAATTATTATCGGATAACAGGAATCATTTTTTCTCTGTTCACAGCGAAGAGGAATCTTTGAAACATCCAGCATGGTAAATATGCTGTTTAATCCTAACTCGTAACCTAGCGTAAACATAAGCAGATCAACACTTGCAAGGCTTATTCCGGTATCAAGCCCGTATAACGGAGTATCTGTTACACGCAATAGCATTTCAAAATCGGGAGCAGGTGCAAAGGTGCGATCGCAGAATATTCCTTGTCTATTCATTTTATTATAAATAATTTTTAAGGCATTGTTTCCCATTCCTATTTCGTAAAGGTCTGGAAATGCAATCATTGTTTTAAAACTTTCAGAATGCGCTTCTGTTATTTTTGCAAGACATCCTGTTTCCCCTCCTGTATATCGGGAAGGTTTATCTACAGTTAATAAATTGCCGGCAAATTTTTTTATAGGGTCAACTAAGATCATCTATTATACCGTCTTACGTAAATACTTAATGCAAGACCAATTCCTATCATAGATGCAAGAATAGATGATCCGCCGTATGACATGAATAATAAAGGAAGTCCTGTAATCGGCATTATACCCATTGTCATTCCGACATTTACAATAAAGTGAAAACCGACCATGCCTGCAAGTCCTGCACAAATATATTTTGCAAAAGGGTCTGTTGTTATTTTCATGGAAAAAAGAAGACGATTTATAATCAGCAGAAAGAGTGCAAAAACTACTATTCCGCCGATAAAACCCGCTTCTTCAGAAAAAATCGAAAAAATAAAATCTGTGCTTTGTTCGGGAAGAAATCTGTAATGACTTTGAGTTCCCTGTAAAAAACCTCTGCCCATAATTCCGCCGGCTCCAATGGCTGTTACAGATTGAATAATATTCCATCCTGCCCCTCTTGGGTCAACATTCGGATCTAAAAATACAATGAGCCTCATTATCTGATAATTTTTAAGAACAATGCGCGCCATATAAGAAGCACCCAGTGAAAATATAATAATTGAAGATGCATATACTATCCAAAAGAAATAATTCTTTTTAAATTTAAAATAACCAAAAAGTGAAATAGCTGCAATTAAAACAAAGAAAAGAATAGTAATTATTATTATTCTATAATTTGTAAGAGCAGTTAAAAAAGGTAATGTTTTTTGCAGAATATATGTTTGCCACAAAGGCAGAACTAAAAGTATACCTGTTAAAGCGATACATGAAATCATGAATGACACATAACGCATTGAGACTCCTGCCAAAAAAATCATAGAAAGTAAAATAGCTATATAAACAAGGGCTGTTCCTAAATCCGGCTGAAGAAGCACAATAAACATCGGAATAAATACAATAATACAGCTTACAGCAAAACGCGAGAAGGAATTTTTATTCCGATCTGTATCTGCAAGAAAACGTGCAAGCAATAATATAACAGATATTTTCACAAACTCTGACATTTGAATACCTATTGATCCTATACGAACCCAGCGTGAAGCATTGTAAATTACATGACCGAAAAATAAAGTATATAAAAGAGGTAAAAGCGATAACAGATAAATATAAATAGAAATATTATAAAACTTTCTGTAATCAAATAAACTAAGAACAATAACAACTGTTAATCCGATCGAAGCCCATATTATTTGTTTTATATATTCATTTGAAACCTGCACTCCAGTTGAAGTAATTCCTGAAGAATAAATAAATAAAATACCAAATACAATAAGTGTAAGAACAGGGAGCAGTAATAAATAATCAATTTCCAAAATTGTTCTTATTTTCATTCTTACTCCTGAGCAAACGCTTGAAATCCTAATACGCGGATTGCTGTTTCATAATTTTGTTTTGCAAAATATCCTTGAAAAATAATTGCAGTTGACGCTGATGCCCTCCAAACTTGAAAATCTGACGCTTCAATAATAACGGTAACCACAATTTTATCATCAGGATTTGTGCTGTCATAAGGAGCGTATGCTGTAAACCATGAATGCCAGCGATCTGCAAGTCCTATTTCTGCAGTTCCTGATTTTCCTGCAATTTGAACAGTTCTTATATTTAAAGGATATTGAGCGGTTCCTTGACTTACAACATATCTCATATCCTGACGTACCGATTCAAAGATTGACGGGCTTAAATCACTTTGATGTATTACTTTATGCTGTGTAACGCTTTCAATTACATTTGTTTCAGGATCGCGCACTTCTTTTAATACATGAGGTTGATAAATTTTACCGTTATTCACAACCATACTGACCATATTACTCATCTGAAGAGGCGTAACAAGACTGTACCCCTGTCCTATAGACATATTCATAGTATCACCTAACACCCATCTTTCATGGAAACGTCTTTCTTTCCATTGAGGGGTCGGGATAAAACCTGAGATTTCTCCCGGAAGGTCAATGCCTGTAATTTCTCCGTAACCATAACTTCTTGCGTAAGAGACAATTCTTTCAGTTCCAAGATGATCACGCCCCACTGTCATATAATAAATATTGCATGATTGACCTAATGCGGCGATTAAATTTAATCTTCCGTGTCCCGGTCTGTAATGACAGTGCCAATCTCTGTTACCGTATCTTATTACACCGTTACAAACAATAGTCTGCTCAGGAGAAAAAGCATTTTCTGCTAATATACCTGTAGTCATGATAATTTTAAAAGTTGAGGCGGGCGGATAACTGGATTGAATAGTACGATTTAAAAACGGCTTACTTGGATCTTCGGCTAACACACGGAAGTTAGCGATGTTGCCGTCTGTAAAAATATTAGGATCATACCATGGATATGAAACCATAGCCAATATTTCTCCTGTTGTAGGGCGCATAACAACTGCTGCTCCAATTTGAGGACCTAATGCTTTTTCAACAAGAAGCTGAAGGTCTGCATCAATTGTTAGAACTAAATTTTTTCCCATTTCAGGAAGCATTCTTGTAACATTTTCACGTCCTGAAGAAATTCTCCTTCCCCTTGAATCGACAGTTCTTGTTTCCCAGCCTTGTTTTCCTCTGAGTAAAGAATCGTATTGCCTTTCTATTCCTGATTTTCCGATTACATCCCCTTGCTGATACCCTAAATTATATAAAGTTGTAAGTTCATCTCGTGTGATATCCCCTACATATCCCAATATATGAGAAAGACTTCCGACATTAACATAATTTCTTATCGGTTTGATGTGCCATGCAATACCGGGAAGATTGTTTTTTCTTTCTGCAAGAGACGCAATTGAAGTAAACGATAAGTTAGATGCAATTTCAACAGGCTGATAAAGCTGTAAATATTGATTCGGCAGTCTTGCTCTTATATCATCTTGCGAAATGCCTAATATTTGCGAAACAGATTCAATAACATTATCCATACTGCCTCTTGGAACTTCTGCAGGCGTGATTGTAACGGCAAAGGCATCTCTGTTTATTACAAAAGGACGTGTAACATTTCTGTCGTATATTTCGCCTCTTTGTGTAGGAAGTATGTAAGTTCTTCTTGAAATATCATGCGCTCTTGACAGGTATACATCGCCTGAAAGTATTTGCATACTAAAAAGTCTGACAATGTATGCAGAAATAATCACAAAAAAGAGAACTCTGAATATCATTAATCTTCCTGATGTGTCTTCTACCACTTAATTATCTCCGTTCTATCAGCATCGGCTTAAAACGCTTTAACAAGAAAAATAATAAAGGACCGCAAAAAGCGTTCAATCCTAATTCAATCCAAAAAGGAGAGGTTGTAAATGAAATAGCAGGGATTACCTGCCCCATTATTAAATGAAGAATAAAAAGAATGAATGCTTTTAAAAATGTTGCAATAATGCAAAGAATTAACGGCATTAAAAAGAAGTCAAGAAAAAATGCACCTTTAAAAATCCCTGTAAGGGCTCCGATTAATGTTCTCATAAGGCAATTCATTCCGGGAGGGGAAGCGGATAAAAAATCTTGAAATAATCCTGAGAAAAATCCTGATACTTGTCCTGTCATAGTTCCGTTAACATAAGCTGAAAATACTAAAATAACCAACGCTAAATCCGGTTTTACTTTTGCAAAAGGAATCATACCAATCAATGTAGATTGAACAATTATTGCTGCAATGCAAAAAATGACTGTCCATATTATACTTCTAATCATCGTAATTTCCTGTATCAGAAGATGAAATACTTTCTGCTTCAATAACAAAAACATATTCCAGTTTAGAGAAATCAATTATATGATTAATTTCCACTTCCAGAGTTGTTTCGTATTCTAAAATATTAACAGCACTCACCCTTCCTATATTTATTTCAGCAGGATATATACCTCCCATGCCGCTTGTAACTACAATATCGCCGATATAAATTTCTTCTCTTGCACGGCGCGGAACAAAACGCATTAATAGCGGCGTTTCTGAACTTCCCTGCCCTTCTACTATACCTTCAAAACGTGATACAGAAAACCTTGAAGAAACAAGAGAATTAATATCATAAACAGGCATTACAAGGCTTTCAAAAGCCCCTGTCTGTATTACTTTTCCTACTAAAGCCTGTACTCCGTTTTGCCATGCAACGACCGCCATGTCATTTGAAACTCCTGCAACACTTCCTTTATTAATTACAACTGCAGAAAATAAATTATCAGGGTCTTTCCCTGATATTTGTGCAGGGATTCTCCTGTAACGCAGCGTTCTTGCAAAATCAAGCTGCTCTCTTAATCGAATATTTTCCTGATATATTTCTGCATTGCTTCTTTCTAATTCTTCAAAACGATCAAGCTGTTTTAAAAGGTCTGCATGTTCTTTTCTAAGATTAGAAAGTTCTGAAATACTCAAAACTGTTCTTGAAATAAATGATGTTAATTCATGTATTCCGTTTCTAACACCGGAAAAAAGCGATAAACCTACGCTTTTTACATCATACATAAAAGCTCTGCTGGATAATAAAAGCATAAGAAAAGAAATTATAAAAAGAAAAACAAAAACAAAGACAGTCATATTAGGACGCGCTCCTTGATATTTGCCGCCAGCAGAACCGCTGTCTCTTTTTCGCAGCAGCCCAAAGAATCCGCGCCTCATAGATTATCCATTTAATTTGTCATAAATATTCTTAGTAAGATCATTACCTTTTATGTAATCAAAATATTTTCCTGCACCGAGTGCGACGCAATTCTTAGGATTTTCTGCGATAATTGCAGGAACACCGGTTTCTTTTACGATAAGCCTGTCTAACCCTTTTAAAAGCGAACCGCCGCCTGTCATTACAATTCCGCGATCTACTATATCGGCGGCTAATTCAGGAGGTGTCTTTCCAAGTACAGATTTTATTTCTTCGATAATTGAATTGATAGGGTCTTTTAGAGCTTCCCTTACTTCAACTGAATCTATTTCAAGTCTGCGCGGAAGCCCTGTGATGGCGTCATTTCCTTTTACTTCAAGTTTTTCGATTGTTTTATCGGGGAAGGCGTTTCCTATTTCTATTTTTAATTTTTCCGCCATCTGTTCGCCGATTATTAAGTTGTGAACGCTTCTAATATGTTTGATTATTGATTCATCGAACTCATCTCCGCCTATTCGGATTGCCCGTGTTACAACCATGCCTCCGAGTGAGATAACAGAAATTTCTGTAGTCCCGCCTCCTATATCGCAAATCATATGCCCTGCAGGCTCTCTAATGGGAATGTCAGCTCCTATTGCGGCTGCAAGACTTTCTTCGATAACAAGAACTTCTCTTGCCCCTGATTTATACGCGCTCTCTTCGACAGCACGCCTTTCAACTTCTGTAATGCAGGAGGGCACTCCAATTACCATACGCGGTTTTAAAAATCTATAGCGCGGATAAACTCTGTAGATAAAATAACGGATCATTTTTTCTGTAGATTCAATATCTGCAATTACACCGTCTCTCATGGGTCTTATTGCAATTATATTTTCAGGTGTTTTCCATAACATTCGTTTGGCATCCTGCCCGACAGCTACAATTTTTTTTGTGCCGCGCTCTACTGCAACAACGGACGGTTCGTCCAATACTATACCTTTATTTTTGATATAGATAAGAGTATTACAAGTTCCTAAATCAATCCCAAAATCTGATGACAAGTTGCCAAACATTTCTTCCCTCCAATTATATTAATTAAGACGCGATCTAGCCCCTGCATGAAGCGGATCTTGTCTTATTGCATTTCTCCATTCTGCTCTTGCTCTTGTTGTATCACCTTGCTGTAAAAAAAGCTCTCCTAACTGAAAACGCACATCAGCGTTTTCTCCTGTTTCATTAATTATTGTCATGTATTGTTTTTCTGCTTCATTAAATAATTTTATATTTGTATAAATTTCGGCTAACATAAAGCGGGCGATAATAATAGATTTAGAATCTTGTGAATTTCTAACACATTGCTGTAAATAACTGCCCGCCATGTCAAATTCTTTCATTTCCATATAGGATCGTGCAATCGATAATAATAAATTATCTGAAAGTGTCTGGTTAGGAACGAATGCGCGGGAAAAAGCTTCTACACTGCTTCTGTAATCACCGTACATTGCGTATGCAAGACCTAAATATTCAGGAATATCAACTGCGTTATACGCAAGTTTATCTGCGATTTCCAAATATTTAACAGTAAGGTCTGCATATTCAGGTCCTTTATACCTGTATGCTTTACCCAAAACATAATTTACTTGCCCGTCATTTTCATTTTTTATTAATGCTTTTCTTAAAGAGAAAATACAATTGTCAATGTATAAAAGCATATTTTGTTTGTTTATCTGAGATATTCCAAGCTGAAATGCAGAGAAACCATTTACAGACAACAAAAAAAAGTCCATAGGTTTTTCTAAAAGTAAATTTGATGTGATGTTATATGCGCTTTCATAATCGCCTTCGTTCCAAACACGCATGAGTTCTTTCTTTTCGTTGCTAATTCCGCTTCTCATTCTAATTACGGTAAAAATTGATATAAAAACAACCGTTAAAAGAACGATTACAACTGCAACATTGCGAATTCTTTTGAGTATAAATATATTCCGTCCATTTTGGAACCATGCATTATTTGTCATTATAGTTAAGGGAATTCTATAGAAAAAAAAAACAAAAGTCAATATTAGTTGAAATTGGAGTAAATTTTAAATAAAAAAAGCGATGAACCGTAAGCCGGGTTCTGTATCCGTTCTTGATAAATCTTAAGGATTTATCAGAGCGGCTGCCGCCATCTGTCTTAAAACACCGTTTCCGGTCTTTTCCAGCAGTCTACCCGCGCTTAACCGGCGGGACACCGGTAAAAAAGGCGGCTTTCGCCCTTTTCATGCGCTTACTTGACTTTGCTCCTGATGAGGCTTGCCTTTCCGCCGCCGTTACCGGCGGCGAGGGGGGCTCTTACCCCGCCTTTTCACCCTTACCTGACCGCTTAAATTGCCGAAATTTTTAAAATTAAACAGATAATCCTATTTATTTAAAAATTTACTAATAAGACGCTAAAAACTCAGCAATTTAAGCGGTCAGGCGGTTTGTTTTCTGCGGCGCTGTCTGTCTATGCCGTAAAGACACATCCCGGGCGTTACCCGGCATCATACCCTGCGGAGCCCGGACTTTCCTCCTGACCATTAAAAATGCATTTTAACGGTCAGGCGACGGTCATGGTTCATCACTATAAATTATTCGTCTGTTTCAGAGTCGATATTGATTATCTCCTCTTCTTCATCCTCGTCATCATACTCTTCGCCTTCTATGTCGTCAAGATCGGAAAGAGCGCCTGTGTCTTCTGTGTTAAAGTAATCTTCTTCGCCTTCGGCAGATGCTTCATAAAAGAGTATTCTAGAACAATACGGGCAGAAGACAAACTCTTCTCCGATACGAACTTCATTTGCAAATTGAACAGGTAAAATCATATGACAGCCCATACAGACATTTCCCTTAATTGCAACTATTCCAATACCCTGTTTGTTTTTAATGATCCTTTCAAATTTAAAGATTACTTCTTTGTCAAGGTTTTCTGTCAGTTTATTTTCTTTTTTTCTAAGAGAATCGATCTGGCTTTTTTTATCTGTAATTTCTGCTTCAATTTTTTTTCTGCGATCATCAAGATCATTTTCCTGTTGTTCGATCATTGCAGTTTGCTGTTTAATATGGGAATCAAGCTCAAATAAAAGTTTTTCTTTTTGCTGTAAATCTTTGCGTAACTGGTGTTCTTTTTCCGCAAGGTCTTTGGTTTCTTTTTCCAATAATTCAAATTCCCTGTGTGTTACCATTTCCATTTTCTTTTCNTTTTTTTCNCGTAAAGATTCAGTTTCAAAAAGTTTNTTTTTAAGTTCGATTTCTTCTGATTTAATATTTTCATATTCAGTGTTTCTTTCGATAAATTTTTTCTTTAAAGCATTTAATACTTCCTCCTGCGCCCCCAGCAGTTTTGGTATTTCCTGAATACTTTTTTCTAAACTTAACTTCTCATAAATGATTTCCTGCAATGTTTGAAGTTTTTTAAGATCGTTTTCTGTTACCATAATCTCCCTCCGATAATATTTATTTTAATGATCGATTTTAATGATCAAGATAGTCTTTTAATCTGCGGCTTCTTTTCGGATGCCTTAAACGCCTTAAAGCTTTTGCTTCTATTTGTCTTATTCTTTCTCTTGTTACACTAAAGAATAATCCAACCTCTTCCAATGTTAAAGAATAATTGTTATCAAGCCCAAAGCGCATTTTTAATACTTCCTGCTCTCTTGCAGGAAGCGTGGATAAAACGCTTTCTATTTGTTCTTTAAGCACTTTAAATGCAGTTTGGTTTGCAGGATTCTCAACATCTTTGTCTTCGATAAAATCACCTAACAAGGAATCTTCTTCTTCACCGATAGGTGTTTCAAGACTGATTGGCTCTCTTGCAACATTTTTTACAGTTTTTACTTTTGTTACAGGCCAGCCGAGTTTTTCTGCAATTTCTTCATCAGTAGGCTCTCTTCCTAATGTTTGCAGTAATTGCCTTGATTCGCGCACTACTTTATTAATTTGTTCTATCATGTGTACAGGCACTCGGATAGTGCGTGCCTGATCTGAAATTGAGCGGGTAATCGCCTGTCTTATCCACCATGTTGCATAGGTAGAGAATTTAAACCCTTTTTGATACTCAAATTTTTCCACAGCTTTAATAAGCCCGATATTTCCCTCCTGAACAAGATCAAAGAAATGCAAACCTCTGTTTGTATATTTTTTTGCAATTGAAACTACAAGCCTTAGATTAGCCCTTATTAATTTGTCTTTGGCGGTTTTCATCATCAATCTGCCGCCTGCTATTTCTTTTGCATTTAATGTGATGTTATGAATGTTTTCGATAGTTTCTTCAAATTCTTCAGCTAATGCCCTTAATTTCTTGTCTGTCCCCTGAATTAGGCTTATTTTTTCTTTTATTTCATCAGAAGAAAGCCCTAATTCGTTTTCAAGTTTTTCTCTTTCTTCCCTGATAGTTAAAAGTTTTCCTAAAGAACGCAGTTCTTTTAAAGAACTTATACGCAGATGTTTTTCCAGTCGTTCTTTTTCTTTATTGTATTCATTAATTTGTTCTGCCGCTTTCATAAATTTATCAGAGAATGCCTGTATTTCATCAGGGTGTATTTGAGTGTTTTTTATCGCCTTCATAATTTTATTTCGTATTGCAATACACTCTTTGTTTTCTAGATAATCTTCATCTTTTGCGATAAGGAATTTTTTTAATTCCATGTAATTTCTTAAATCATTCTGTATTGTACGCAAAGTATCTCTGTAAAATTGATTTAATCTGCGGTATTCTGCCATATGTTCTGTCATTTCTTTTTTAGAAAGGTTAAGTTCGCGGAAATCTTTTTTAGAAAATGTTTTTAAAGAAATATTAAAAAATTCAGGTATAATCATACCGGATTTTTTTATCACTTTAATAACGATTTTCTCGCCTTCTTCCATTTGTTTAGAAAGTTCTATTTCCTGTTCCGCTGTTAAAAGATGTTCTTTTCCGATTTCGCGCAAATATAATCTAATAGGATCGTCTACAAGCGAGGAATCTTTGTCGTTTGCACCTGCCGCTCTTTTTTTTGCACTCCCCTTTTCTTTGCCTGTTTCGTTATCATCATCTTCTGTAAGATTATCCTCTTCTATAAGCTGGATATTATGAACTTCCAGCAATGCAAGAACAGGTTCGATTCTTTCAGGGCTGTTGATAATATCTTCCGGTAAGAAATCTGACAGTTCTTCGTAAGAAAGGGATTTTTTTATTTTTGCGTATTCAAGCAATTTTGAAATTGCAGGGTCTAAAGTATGATCGATAAAATTAGTAAGGGAAGAATCTTGAGGCAAAACTTGTGTTATTTGAGTTTGTTCAAGTTCTTCATGCTGTTGTTTTTTAGGCGGTCTGTATGATGTTTTTTTAATAAAATGTCTTATCATGGGCGATATTTTTTTACTTTTTAATTTAATATTATTTAACATTTCTTCTTCCTTAATTTTTTAAAGTTTTCGAATCTGTTCATCAATGAATTTTTTTTCTTCTAATAATTCATCAATTAAACTTGAATTGGCGCCCTCGTTTTTACGTTCAATTTCACGCATTTGCGAACTAATGTCTTTAAGTCTTTTATCCAATCTTTTTTTTCTGATCTTCTTGATTCCATCCTCCATTAATCGACTAGCAACATTATTCTGATATTCGCCTGATGTTCCCATTTCTGAAACATAATTACGTAAATTTTCATCTTTGATCCTTGAGAGAAGCGAATCTATGCCGTTTTCATCGTGTATAAAACACTCTTCTAATGCTATGAAGATTTCTTTAGCGGCTTTGTCTTCTATCTCCTTTATCTCAAGTGCAGCCCGGAATTCTGTGTACAATTCCATATTTACAGCTACAGCGGTAAGCAGACTAAGTTCAGCATTCCGGCGCAGCGGATGAATTTCTAAGCCCTGTTTTTGCTGACCTCCCTGATCTTTTTCGTCTTTGACATGGGAAAACCTTGTTTGATCGGACTTCCACTGTGAATAATCTTTTTGTACTGCAGCGCGCTCAATTTTAAAAATATCGGCTATTCTGGTTATACTATCAGACCGATCAATTTCGGAAGCCAATGAATCCAAATATGGAAACATGAAACTTACCGCCCGGTTAATTTCACCGTCTGCCGCTGTATTTTGGAGCTTACCGCGTAAAATTAGATACTCAAAGTCATTTATAATGAATTTTAAAATTTTTTTCAATATCTCATGACCGAATTTTTGTAAAATTTCAGCAGGATCTTTGATTTTTTTCAAATGATCCTCTCCAATAACAGTTTTAATCCCTTCTTGGGTGTCTACAAGCGAACAGGAAATACCGTTTTTCCGGCAGGTCATAATCGCTGTATAAGCTGCTTTTTGCCCCGCTTCATCGGTATCAAATAACAGGTATAAATTATTAACCCATTTGTTAAGCCATTTTGCCTGCTCATCGGTAAAAGCCGTTCCAAGCGGGGCTACCGCGTTCGTAATTCCTGCCTGATGAAGGGCGATTACATCTGTATAGCCTTCTACAAGGTATGCGCTCTTAGTTTGGCGCATCTGCTCCTTTGCCTGCTCTATAGCAAAAACAGTCTGCCTTTTTTTGTAGATTTCTGTCTCCGGAGAGTTTATATATTTAGGCGGCTCTTTGCCGTCACTTTGTAATAATCCCGGAAGCGCCCTGCCTCCGAAAGCGACTATCCTTCCCTGCCTGTCTGTAATAGGGAACATAAGCCTGCCTGAAAAAAGAGGGATTTTTTTATAGTTAGCGGAAAACAAACCTGATTTTTCCAGAAAATCATCTGAATACCCTTTTGATTTTAAAAAGTTATGCAGAAAATTCCGATCCGGAGGGGAATATCCTATTTTAAAGGCTTCTATCATTTGCGTGCTGATTCCTCTTTTTAAAATATAATCAAGGGCTTCTTTTCCTTCGGGTTTTTCAGTTAAAAAATACTGAAAGGTTTTTGTGGTTCTCTTGTATAGTTCAAAAAGCTGTTCTTTAAATGTATTTTCTTGTTCCGATGTTCCGCCGTCTGAAGAAGAGCTGCCTTCCTCATAAATAATTTCTATCCCAATTTTACGCGCTATTAATTTAATCGCTTCCGGATAGGAGATTTTTTCCATCTCCATAACAAAGTTGATAATACTCCCGCCTTTTTGACAGCCGAAACAATGATACATTTTTAAATCCGGTTCTACTTTAAAAGACGCCGTTTTTTCCTGACCTGCTCCGTGAAAAGGACATTTTCCCCACCAGCGCCCCGACTTTTGTTCAAGACGGACATAATCACCTACAACCGTTATAGGGTCTAAACGGTCATTCACTTCTGCTATTGTTCTTTTTGATATTAGGGCCATGACGGTTTTGTTATGAGCGCTCCTGCCATAATATGTTCGTCAATTGTTTTTGAAAAATAATGTTTGCCGCTTGCGGCATCTGTCAGACGAAAATAAAGAAAGTCGGTATTTGCCGGACTCATTACAGAACGAAGAGCGATAGTTCCCGGAGAGGAAATAGGTCCCGGAGGAAGACCTGTTCTTATATAAGTATTATAAGGAGAGCGGATTTCAATATCCGAATGACGCAATACACTAGGATGCGGTTTTCCCTGTATCTCTGTGATTATATATTCAACTGTAGCACAAGATTGCAGCGCCATATTAATTCTTAGACGGTTATAAAAAACNCCTGCCATAACAGGGGCTTCATCAGGTATTCTGTATTCTCTTTCAACAATAGAGGCAAGTATCACTTTATCATTTAATTCTTTTTGGCTTAAACCTCTTAATGCAGGGTTTATAGCTTCCAGCTTTTTAAAAAAATTATCAGCCATTATTCTTACAATAATGTTTGCGGGATAAAATTTAGGAAAAAAATATGTGTCAGGAAAAAGATAGCCTTCCATTGTTGTTTCAACTGAATTAGCCGGAATTCCGTAATGTTTTATAATTTCCGGATCTCTTACCGCAGAAAGAAAATCTTCTTTACTGCAAATATCCGCTTCTTCCAGTATCCTTGCCGTTTTTGTAAGCGACATTCCTTCCGGAATTGTAATCTTATTTAAAATTGTACTGCCTGCAATAAATTCATGTAAAATTGCAATCTGTGTTTTTGGCATATCGATTTTAAATGTACCGGTTTTTATATGAGCATCTTCAAGCCGGCATAACAAATTCCAAAAATATCTGTTTTTAATAATCCCTGCACTTTCAAGACGCGAACCTACAGAACTCGCGCTTTCCCCTCTTCGGATATCAAATAAATATCCTCCGTCATCTGCAATGCTTATACCAATCGTTTCAGGCGTGTTTCCTAAAGAAGGTTTTGTTATAATTACTTTGGGTGCATTATTCAAATAAATAAATAAACCAATTGCAGAGGGAACTATAATCAAGGTTAGTGCGATTAGCAGTATAAGTATTTTTATTAAAAGTAAAAATATATTGATTTTTTTCTTTGCCAAATTTTTTTCCTGTTTTTTAAATTGAAATTTCCAAACCTTCGGTTGCAAGAGTTAACTCAATCCCTTTTATATTCATTCTTTCTAAGTACCACCTTGCAGACTGCAATATACCGTAAAGTTTATGATCATCATATGTGGGGTCATGATGAAACATTACCATGTGTTTAATATTCCAGTTAGCCGCAAAGTCCACAGCAAGACTGAATGCACTGTGCCCCCAATTATATTTTTCTATCGCCTCCCCTAATGTGTACTGACAATCAATAACAAGAAGGTCTGCATCTTTAAAAAAGGAAGTATTCTCATCGTTTTTAATAAAATCATTTTGTGTAAGCTCTGTATCTGTTGAATAAATAAAACGCTTCCCGTTTTGATTAACACAATATGCATAAGAGCCTCCCGGATGATTCATTTTTTTCTTTGTTATTTTACAGCCGCAAACATCAAATTCATTTTCCATGTAATGAAATGTTTTTTTTGATGCCATACCTTCAAAAGTAATCGGAAAATAAGGAGCTGTCATCTGCCCTGATAAAATTTGTTCAAGCCCTCCGACAGGCGAGTAAAAATCAATCTTATTTGCAGGATTATAACCCGGTCCGAAAAAAGGCAAACCTTGAAGATGATCCCAATGAAAATGAGACAGAAAAATATGGTAATGATTTATTTTTGATTTTGAAATTATATGCGACATCCCCATTTCACGAAGACCCGATCCGCAGTCAAAAATAATACATTCTTCTGAATTATCAAATGACAGCGATATACAAGGGCTGTTTCCGCCGACTGTTCCGAACAGCCATGGAGGAAGGCTTGCAAGAAAACTTTCACGGTTTTCAGGGGTTTCTAAATCTTCAGGGGTTATCTGTTGTATGATGGCAGAAATTTTACTTTTGATACGGGAAGGAGTTGTTGGTGTCGGGATTGATCCGCGTACTCCCCAAAAATGTATATTCATGCAGCTCCCCCTGTTTTATTAATTATAGGCTGGCTTTTGCGTAATTTTATACAGTTATCAATTTCTTCTTTTGTGTGCAGCTTCCCGTAATTTATTCCGGGACAGCCTGAGGCTGCAACTTCCCAGCAATCAGGCGAATCAACAATTGATGACCAGAACGGAAAGGTTATACATTGAAGCGGGCGGCTTTCATAAACTGTACAGCCGCTATCCCAAAAGATACAATCCTTATTGGCTTTTTCTTTTAAAGACAGAACCCTTTCCCCGTCCCAATCTGTTACCCACCTGCAATACACCTTTTTAAGGTTTTCTCTTTCCATTTTAAGTAAAGATGTCAATTTTTCAAGGTCGGTTTCTGATAAAAACACAAACCCCGCATCATAACGGCAGCATGCAGAACAGCGTTGACACGAAAAATTAAGACCTTTCGCAAAAAATGGCTCTTTTCCCATTGGTAGGCTATTATAACATATTTTTTGTGATTATATCAATAAGAGCGGTTAAGATGATCCGTGTAAATCTGGGGACTATCTTTGATCCCTAATTTTCTTGACTGCTGCGGGCTATTTCCAGATTTATTCTTGCTTCTTCCAGATTAGGGTTGATTCTAAGTACTATTTGCCATTCATTAATTGCCTTTGATAATTCGCCTTTTTGCCTGTAGCAGTTGGCGCGGATATTGTAAGCTGCAGTGTTATTTCTGTCCAATCTGGTTACTTGATTGCAATCGTTAATTGCAAGATCATATTCGCCAATTTCATAGTATGCACGCGCTCTTAGTATATAATTAACAGTTGAATTTGGGTCTAACCTGATTAATTGGTTACAGCTCTCTATTGCATTGGAATATTCGCCGGACATAAGAAAACTTACGCTTCTTTTTAATTGTTCAAGCGCATTTAAATTATATTGCTGCTGTGCATCTGCATTATTTAGTGAAAAAAAAGCTAATAACCCAAAAACGGCTGTTATAAAAACCTTGTTTTTTAAAAAAAATGCTGCCTTCATATACACAATGATAATACAATATTTTTTTATTTTTTGTCAATACATGATATAATTTATTGGATATGGGCAATTTATCATACATTGAATCTATCAATAAGAAGCAGCCGTCATTTTCCTTGTATCGTTGGGTAAAACAAAATCCCAAAAAGCATATCTCTGAAATCTATGACAATAAAATGCCTTCCGCTCTTTTCATCCGCGCAGATCGCTTTAAAACATGGTTTGGAATTTATCCGGGAGACGGTGTATTGTTTTTTCATGATGATTTACTTAATCCCTTGTCTGAAGTATTTCCAAGTGTTGCTTACTATTATAATCGCCCGGAAGAATATTATAAATTATTTAATTATCTCTATAGTTTTGCATCTTGTTTTACTGTTAAATCCAAAGGAGCTCTTGCCGTATTTCTTCTTGATTGTCCGTCTTTGGCAGTTCCTTTGTATAAGTATCGCAAAAATTTTGACCCGGAAGCTTTTACAACTTTAATTGGAACAATTAGTGTATACAAATCATTTAATGAATATATTAAGGATATTGCGGCGCAATGTATAACAAAGTTTATCTGGGAAGCCATATTATTACAAAAAGTTACTTTAAATGTTTGTGATAATAAAATACTTATGTATTTATATCACGGATATACTTATACGGCTATACAGCGTTTTTTCTTATTATCAACATCAAGATTTGCGTTAAAAGAACATATCAATAATGCTTATTATATATATAAGGAAACCTGTCTGCTGCTGAATAATTGGAATGAAGATATAAGCAGATTAAATTTCAGCGGCAATCGCAGGATACCGCAAATGTCTTCGATAAAAGCAATGGAAAGATTTCACGACTTAAAAGCTGAAGAAATGCTTGAAGAACAAAGAGCGTTTGATATTTATCAGCATACATGGGATATTCTTTCTGCCGCAATCAAGGATGTTTCACCTGAATGGTATTTACCGGAATATACTTCGGACATCCGGCTTCGAGGACAACAGCATCATAATTGCGTCGGCGGTTATATTGAACGTCATTATAAACCTGTAGAAAATGATTTTAAAATGCTTTTATTATTTACCGATTTTTGCGAAGCAGAAGTACATTTGTTCTTTAGAGAAATTATCGAAGACGGTAAAGCGTTTTTAGGTTGTATTAATGCAAGGATACAACAGGCAAAAACAGCTTTTAATAAGAATATTTCAGAAAAAGATTTTTCTGAGTTAAAGAAAGTAATCAAGGTTTTTATTAATATGCCTTTTGAAAATTTTAATCCTGATATTAGGAATATTGAAAAATAAATATAACTTGATATAAAATTTTAAACGCGCCTAATATTTACCAATATCTTTTCTGTAGTGCATTCCTTCAAAAGAAATTGACTCTAAGGCTTTATATGCTTCATAAATAGCAGAATCCAATGTTGATGCAACGGAAGTAACACCAAGAACTCTCCCGCCTTTTGTAAAAAAAGAGCCGTCTTTATATTCAGTTCCCGCATGATAAATAAAAAGATTTTCATTATCAACTGAGCCTTCTTTATTAAGTCCATTAATAACAAACCCTGTTTTATATGAATCAGGATAACCTCCGCTTGCAAGAACCACACATGCCGATTCTTTACTAGACCATTTTATTTTAATATCCGATAATCTGTTATCTGTTATTGCTTGCATAATTTCCAGTAAATCAGTTTCTAAAAGAAGCAGAATTGCCTGCGTTTCAGGATCGCCGAAACGGCAATTATATTCGATTACTTTTGGTCCTTGCTCTGTCAGCATAAGCCCGAAATAGAGGCAGCCTTTAAAAGAGCTGTCTTCTTTCTGCATTGCGCGTATCGTAGGCAGAAAAATTGTTTTTTCGCAAACATCTGCAATTTCTTCTGTATAGTGGGGGTTAGGTGCAATTACACCCATTCCGCCTGTATTCGGTCCTGTGTTTCCGTCAAAAGCTCTTTTGTGATCCATCGAAGAAATCATAGGGTAAAGTGTTATTCCGTCTGTAAATGAAAGAACAGTTACCTCAGGTCCTTTTAAAAACTCTTCGATTACGATGTTTGCACCGGAGCCGCCGAATTTTTTTTCGCACATAATTGTGTTTATTGCATCTAAGGCTTGTTGTAAGTTTTCTGCGATTATAACTCCCTTTCCGAGTGCTAGCCCGTCAGCTTTAATTACTGTAGGAAAATCTGATTTTGATTTTAAGTATTCAATGGCTTTTTGCGGATCGGAAAATGTTTCATACTCTGCTGTCGGTATTCCGTATTTTTTCATAAGGTTTTTAGAAAAGACCTTACTGCTTTCGATACGGGCGGCTTTCATATTAGGACCGAAACAGCGTATCCCCTTTTCTTCTAAGGCATCTACCATGCCTATGGAAAGCGGATCATCAGGGGCTACAATAACATAATCAATAGAGTTTTTTAAAGCGAAGTCTGTCATCGCTTCTTTGTCAGTTGCTTTTATCGGGACGCATTGCGCTTCTGTGCTTATGCCGCCGTTTCCGGGAGCGGCAAAGATTTGCGTTACGCGCTTATTTTTTTTTATAGCTTTTATTATTGCATGCTCTCTTCCGCCGCTTCCTATAACCAATACTTTCATTTTTTACCTCTAATTAATTTCACCTTTACAAAACATAGAAACAGCTTTCGGTAAAAGAATCCATTCTCCTTCCTGCATTACGCGCAATTGAAGAGTTTTGGGGGTATCATCAGGAAGGACATCAATCGCTTTTTGAAGGATTATTTTTCCGCCGTCCACTTCTTCATTTACAAAATGAACTGTCGCCCCTGTTACCTTTACACCCTTTTCAAGAACCGCTTTATGAACACGAAGCCCGTAAAAACCCTTACCGCAAAAAGACGGTATCAAAGCGGGATGAACATTTATTATTTTATTTTCAAAAGATTTTAAAACTTTAGGTCCCAGAACCGATAAAAAACCTGCAAGTACAACAAGGTCTATTTTTTCCTCAGATAAGGCGGCGCTAAGAACTGTATCAAAATCAGAAATATCAGTATATTTTTTTCTTTCTATTGTTATTGTTTTAATATTTTCGTTATGCGCTCTTGTAAGCGCATATGCATCTTTAACAGAAGAAATAACAAGTGAAAGCTGAGCATTTTCAAATTGCCCATCTTTCCATGCATCAATCAATGCTTGTAAATTAGTACCGCCTCCGCTTACAAGGACTGCAATTTTAATCATTCAATTTTTACACCTGAAAAACTTTCGCAAATTTCACCGATAATAGCCGCGTTTTCGCCTTTTTCTTTAAGGAAACGCAGTGTTTTATCTGCATTTTCCTGAGAAACGAAAACGCATAATCCTACACCCATATTATAAGTGTTAAACATATCCCTTTGCGGAATTTTTCCCGTATCAGAAATTATTTTAAAAATGGAAGGGGTTTCTATTGTGCTTTTTTTAATTAATGCGCCGTAATTTTCGCTGAATGCTCTGGGGATATTTTCGTAAAAGCCGCCGCCTGTTATGTGACATATTGATTTTATTTGCACTTCTTCAAGAAGCGTTAAAATCGATTTAACATAAATTTTTGTGGGGGTTAAAAGTTCTTCGCCTAAGGTTTTTCCAAGTTCTTCAAAATATTTATTTAATATGTCTTTTTTTGAATCTATTTCAAAAACTTTTCTTGTAAGGGAAAAACCGTTTGAATGAACACCTGATGAAGCAAGTGAAATAATTACATCGCCTTTTTTTACATTTATTTTATTTAATATTTTTGATTTCTCAACTATGCCGACAGAGAAACCTGCAATATCGTATTCATCTTCTTCCATCATGCCCGGATGCTCTGCTGTCTCCCCTCCTACAAGAGCGCATAAGGCCTGCACACAGCCTTCTGCAACTCCCGCGACTATTTGTTCAACTTTTTCCGGTTTATTTTTACCTAACGCGATATAGTCAAGAAAAAAAAGCGGCTTTGCCCCTGCGCAAATTATATCGTTTACACACATTGCAACGCAGTCAATTCCCACAGTATCGTGTTTATCCATCAGCATGGCTATTTTTAATTTAGTCCCTACACCGTCAGTCCCGGAAACTAAAACTGGCTCGCTTGTTTTCCCGCAGCATTCATTTTTAGGAAGAGCGAATAAACCGCCGAAGCCGCCTATCCCTTCCAGCATGCCTTGTGTTTTTGTCCTATCAATATGTTTTTTAATTAACTCTATTGATTTATATCCTGCAGTAACATCTACTCCTGCATTTTTATAACTTTCACTGAAACTGTTTTGCATTAAATTACTCCGATTTTATAATCGTATTTGCTTTTTGTAATTTTTTCCGGCTCAGGTATCGGGTATTTTCCTGTGAAGCATCCGTCACAAAAACCGCATTTGGCGTTATTCGCAATTTTTCCTACATGCTCTAAAGGAAGAAAACCGAGACTGTCAGCTCCTAAATATTCGCAAATTTGAGAGGTGTTCATCTTGCAAGAAATAAGATTTTCCCTGCTTGAAATATCCGTCCCAAAATAACAGGGGTTTATAAAAGGAGGAGAAGAAATTCTTAAATGAACTTGCTTTGCTCCTGTTTCGCGTACAAGTCTTACAATACGGCGCATCGTTGTTCCGCGCACTATTGAATCGTCTATTAAAACAACTTTTTTATCTTTGATTGTTGACTCAATTGTGTTTAACTTAATTCTTACTGCTTTATCTCTTTCTTCCTGAGTCGGCTGTATAAAAGTTCTTCCGATGTATCTGTTTTTTATAAACCCTACACCGTAAGGAATTTTTGACTCTCTTGAAAAGCCAAGCGCAGCATCTAAACCTGAATCCGGAACTCCGAAAACTACATCTGCATCTACAGGATGTTCCTTCGCAAGAAATGCGCCTGCATTTAAACGCGCTTCGTGAACACTCATATTTTCAATGACAGAATCGGGGCGGGCAAAATATATATATTCAAAAACGCATATCCCGCTTTTCTGACCGCAGTGTGTTTTAATACTGCGCTGCCCTTTTTTATCAATCACAACGATCTCTCCCGGTTCTATATCGCGTACATATTCCGCTCCTATACTGTCAAGAGCGCAGCTTTCAGAAGCGAATACATAAGAAGGAGTTCCTTCTTTGTGTGATTTTATTTTTCCCATGCAAAGAGGGCGGAAACCGCATTTATCACGCACAGCTATCAATTTGCTTGGCGACATTATAACAAGCGAGTAAGCCCCTTCAATTTCTTTCATCGCTTCGCAGATCGCTTCTTCTATTGATGATGTGTTAATTCTTTTTTTTGTTATAATGTTGATGATAATTTCCGTATCATTTGAAGTGTGAAAAACAGTTCCTTCATTTTGAAGTCTTTCGCGAAGAGCATAAGCGTTAGTTAAACTGCCGTTATGCGCAATCGCCATTGAACCTTTTTTATGCCTTACTACAAGCGGCTGAGTATTTGCCCTGTTTTTTTGATCCATCGGCGCATAACGGACGTGCCCCACCGCCATATTGCCTTTGCCTAAACTCTCCAATGTTTCTTTTGAAAAAACATCAGGGACAAGCCCTAGGTCGCTGTGATACTGCATAAGCCCGTCATTGCAGACGGCAATCCCGCAGCTCTCCTGACCTCTATGCTGAAGGGCATAAAGCGCAAGATAACTAAGAGACGCTACATCCAATACACGATCCTCCGAAAAAATCCCAAATACCCCGCACTTTTCCTGCATAATAATCTCCGATTTATTATTTGAATTTAAAGAGATAAAAAATCATAAACTTTATTTTAATTTTTCTTGAAGCTGTTTATCTTTTTCAAGAACTTTTTGAGCCATATCAACTTTCATTTGATCGAGTTTTTTTGCCAAGCCTTCATCGCCAAGTGCAAGAATCTGAGCGGCTAAAATTGCCGCATTTTCACCGCCGTCAATTGCCACAGCTGCAACAGGAATACCGGGAGGCATCTGAACCATCGCAAGGAGGGCGTCAAGACCGTCAAGTGAAGACTTTATCGGTATAGCGATGACAGGAAGCGTTGTATGAGCCGCGATAATCCCTGCAAGGTGCGCAGCCATGCCTGCCGCCGCGATAATCACTCCAAAGCCGTTCCTAAGCGCATTAGAGGCAAATTCAGCCGCCTGAACGGGGGTTCTGTGCGCGCTCATCACATGAGCTTCAAAAGGAATGTTAAAATCCTTTAATTTTTTGAAAGTTTTTTCCAAAATAGGCAAATCGCTGTCGCTGCCCATAATAACCGCAACTTTTTTCATCAACCCCTCCGATCCAGACTTACTCATTATACAATTATCTTGATTCATTTACAAGGCAGAAATATACTCGAAAACAGAGACAACAAATAATGAACAAAGAAAATTTATTAGATAAAGTTGATTTTTCAGGCTTATCATTTAATTCAAAAACAATAAAGAAGAATGAAGTTTTTATCGCTGTAAAAGGCTCTGTGACAGATGGGATTCTTTTTGCACAGGAAGCGGTAAAAAACGGAGCCTCCGCCATTGTTTGTGACAAGAAATCTATTGTCCCTCATGATTTACTTGAACTACTAAAGCAAAAAAATATTCCATTGATTAAAGTTAAAAATCCTGAAATTACAGCTTCTGTCATTGCAAAAAAATTATATCCTTTGCAGCCGAAATATATTTTTGCAATTACAGGAACTAACGGTAAAACAACAATTACAGATTTAACAGAGCAATTATTAAATTTGATGGGATTAAAAGAAACCGCCACGCTCGGCACGATGGGTTTTCAATCAAGAAATAAAAAGTTTAAAAGCTTAAAAAATAAAATAAATGAAATGATAGGAATTAACCCTTTAACAACAGTTGATACAATTACTATGCATAAAATTTTAGAGATGTCGCAAAAGGCTGGCATTAAATATTTAATTTTGGAAGCGTCCTCTGACGGAATTATGCGTCACAGAATAAATGAAATTGATATAACATCCTGCGGTTTAATAAATATTTCTGAAGATCATTTAATTACGCACGGTACTATGAAAAATTATGTTGATACCAAGTTCTCTCTTTTTTCATATTTAGCAAATAATAAATTTGCAGTCTTTAATAATGATGATAGTTATTCAAAACAACTTACTAAGTATTTAAACAAATTATCTGAAGAAAAGAAAATTAAAATAATAAAGTTTGGAATAACAACAGAAAACAATGAGATTCAAATTACAAATATAAAGCCGATTAAAAACGGTTTTAATATTGATATACAAATATACGGAAAAAAATATTCAACTAACATAAATATGATCGGCATTTTTCAATTGTATAATTTAATGAATGCGATAGGATTTGTTTTATCTGTAATACCCAAAAAAGAAATAAAAACATTATTAGAAATTCTAAAAAAAGTAAAAACTGTGAACGGCAGAATGGAATTAATAAACAAAACAAAAAAAGGAGCGGATGTATATCTTGATTATGCGCATAACCCTTCTTCATTGGAAAACGCATTACTGGAATTAAGAAGAATAACCAAAGGAAAAATAATTTCTGTAACAGGAATAAGCTCCGGAAAATCAGAATCCAGAAATGAGACAGCAAGAATTGCAGGTATGTATGCAGATATAGTAATTTTTACATATATATCTCCAAGATCGGAAACAACAGATGAAATGATTGCCAAACAGCAAAAAATATACCCAAAAGGCTTACACGGCGGTCAAACCAGATACGATGCAATTAAAAAAGCGATAGACATGGCGCAAGAAGGCGACAGCATTTTAATAAACGGGCAAGGGCATGAAAGATTCATAGTAGAATACGGAAATGCTGTTACATTTTATGATCCTGACGCGGTAAACGATATTATTTTAAAAAGCGAATATTGATAAAAATTTTACG
Source organism: Treponema sp. (assembly GCA_009787695.1). Lineage (GTDB taxonomy): Bacteria > Spirochaetota > Spirochaetia > Treponematales > Breznakiellaceae > WQXQ01. Next base: position 270 of record WQSW01000021.1, on the reverse strand, counting down.
CAAACAAAGTTTGTCAGTAATAAAAAAAATTAGTTCTCTTTTAACTATTCTCTGCTACGCAACATTTTACAGTGTTAGGTGACATAGTGCGCTATGTGAAGTTGTTAACATGCACTAACCCTGCTTTTCCAGCAATGCCCGCAAGCGCGCAATTTCTGCATCTTTTTCAGCAATTTCTGCAAGATTATCAGCTATTTCCGCATCTTTGTCAGCGAGTTCCTCGTCTTTGTCAGCAAGTTCCGCTTTATAGCCGTCAAGGATGGATGCCAT
>WQSW01000020.1 GCA_009787695.1 Treponema sp. | reverse complement strand
AGAACGGATCACGGCTGATAATCTGTTTCTTAACCGCCCACCTCATCATAGTTTGCAGAACATTGTAATAGCTGTTGATAGTCCAGTTTGAATATTTTTTTTGCGATCAAACCGTCCATCCATTTGTCGATAACCTCGCCTGTAATTTTATCCGCATAAGCCTGCGTCAGGCTTATGCGCTTCTTGCGTTCTTTCAAATAAAAACTTTTTCCCAATCCCAAAAATCGGCGGTAAATTCCGCAAGCGTCGGAATTCCAGTAGCGCATGGTAACAGTTTCCCTTCACGGTTCAGCTTGTTGCAGTAATTCCTCGCCACCGTTTTGTTCTCATGCCCTGTAGTCCAGTGACCCAAACGGCGACCGTCCTCATCGTAAGCGTAGTAATAAATTACCGTTTTCCCCGATGGAACTTTCTTTGTAAACAGTGTAAAACCGTTGTGCATAATCAACACTCCCATTCTTGGAAAATTGATAACACGACTGATAACATCAATTTTCCGTTAGTTCAGATGTACCGAACTAGCAACGCGCGAACCTATGGTTCGAGAGTCCTTATATAGCAAGTATTTAGCGTATGGGAGCGGTATTAACCATAGGTAATAACCGCAATTTCACGAAACTTCGTGTACTATGTGGTTATTTAATTTTAACCTTATTCACAACTTTCCCCATAACATACGCAATACCAAAGCCCGCGAAGACCGAAATAATGCGGTCGATGATATTAATCGGAATGCGGGATACAATTTCCCTTAAAACAAACGGAAGCCCGGAGTAAAAATCGGAATACTGCGATGCAAGATTTACAGATTGCGGCGTTTTAATAATTTCTATAAAAGAAGCGATAAGACCTCCCATAATGCTTATCGTAAAACATAAAATAAAAGAAAGGAGCATAAGGACAAAAATTTTGCTCATGATATTATCAAGGCGGCGGCTCTTGAAAAAACTTGTGTTTTCATTTTCGTTTTTATTACTTATAAAAGTTAATTCCGAAAAGAATATGCGGCTAAACTTCCATGTTATGAGTGCCGTTAAAATATTGCAAAGCGAAAAAAGATAACCTTCCCAGCCCCAAAAATTCATCGTATGTCCGATAATATTTGTCAGTACTCCTGTAAGACAACCCCAGAAAAGCCCTCCTATAAATGTAACGGTTATCGTAAAAATTGTGTCCATGTACAAAGGAAGCCCAATGCCGCTTCCGGCGAATATCTTGTTAAAAAATATATTTAGCGCCGTTCCAAAAACACATAACAGAAACATTAATGCTATTTTTCGCATAAGATTATTTTATCACAATATGATACACTAATGCCATGCAAGGTGAAGCGCAATTTTATTTTCAATTGATGTGGCTCTATGTAGTAATGATAATCTTTCTCATGGTAATCATGTGCTTCTTGTATTTTTATAAAAAGCTTGCCCAGAGAAATGAGCGTATGACACTTTCATTCTCGCAGCACATTATAGAAGGGATGGATTTGGAGCGCAAACGTATTTCGCGCGAACTTCATGACGTGATTCTGCCGCAGGTTATTGAGCTTCCTGTCGGTTCTCAGATTAGGGCAATCTGCATGGAGCTTATGCCGCCCGATTTTACAAGGCTTCCCTTTAAGGAATTGCTTGCGGATATTTGCGATAAATTCAAGAAACAAACGGGAATTGAATGCGGTTTTTTTATGGAAGAAGATTTGTCCTTTTCGCATGTAAGCGCTGATAATCTCCTTCATCTTTACCGCATGACTCAGGAAGCATTTACAAATATCGGGAAACATTCAAAAGCGAAAAAAGTCATGCTTGTAGTGCGGCGCAATAACGAAGGAATACTGATATGCGTTTCTGATGACGGCATAGGTCTTAGCGGCAGTAAGGAAGGTATCGGCATGGAAAGCCTAAGGCAAAGAGCCGCAATAATCGGCGCTAAAATTTATTTTATCAGCGAAAGCGGAAACGGATTAATGGTAAAAATTGAATTCACTCCCCAATATGGAGAATAAAATATGAAAACCATATTTATCATGGAAGACCATCCGATTGTGTCTGAGAGCCTCGCATCATTTTTTAATGATACAGGCAGGTGGAATGTTTTAGGGACATCTTCATCTCTTGCCGAAGCAAAAGAAAAAATTCCGCTCTTAAAGAATATTGACGTTTTACTCATGGATATTCTGCTTCCCGACGGCTGGGGGATCGACATAGTCAATTGGTTAAAAAAGCAAAATTATAAATTACCGCTTTTAGCCGTCTATACCGCCTTTGACGATTACAGCTATGTCAGTTCAGCACTCAATCTTGGCGTAATGGTATATATGATAAAATTACGAAACAAAGAAAAGTTAGAAAATGCGATAATTAACGCCTTTGACGGCATTGTCTGCATTGATGAAGACGCGCAAAGAAAAATAAATAAAATTACGTCTTTAACTGATACTCTAACCAACCGCGAATCTGAGATATTAATTAATGTGAAAAAAGGTTTAACTAACGAAGAAATTGCTGTTAATTTAAGTATAAGCCCCCGAACCGTCTCCAATATAATTTCGTGCATACTGGATAAAACAGGCATTAAAAGCAGACGGGCACTGGAAAAAATTTAAAGAATGGATACGGCTCTTTAGAAACGTATGTTTTTAAAGAGCCGTATGTCTTAGAAGAAAATTTATTCAACCTTAAATCTGTTCACTTCTTTGATTAATTTAGCTATCGCTTCGCGGTTCTTGACGCTGATGTCGTTAACTTGCGTTACTGCAATGTTGATTTGCTCAGCCCCTGTCGCCATTTCATTCATACCGGAAGTGATTTCCTGTGTTACTTTTTCAAGATTAAGGCTTTCCTTAATGACTTCTTCGGAGCCTTCAAGCATTTCTGTCGAACTGCTCTTTACCTGCCTTGTTATCTGGCTTACGTTACTTATCCCTTCCAGAGTCTGCTTGGAACCTTCTTCCTGTTCTTCCATAGCGTGCAGTATATTGTCTTCCTGCTGCGCTACTGTTCTTACGCTTGAATCAATCGATTCAAATTTGTTAAGCACGTTTTCTGTGGATTTGGATATTTTATCGATAGATTCCTTAATCTTTTTAAGCACCGTGCTGATCGTTTTGGATTGTTCGCTGGAACTTTCCGCGAGTTTTCGGATTTCATCGGCGACAACGGCGAAGCCCTTTCCAGCCTCACCCGCGTGCGCGGCTTCAATTGCGGCGTTCATGGAAAGGAGGTTTGTCTGGCTTGCGATGTTTTCCATAACAGAGTTGATTTCCAAAAGGCCTTCCGACTCTTTGGAAATTTCCTGAATATCAGAGGCGACTTCCTGCAAGCCGTTGCGCCCGTCTTCCGAAGCGCTCGTCAGGTTCTTTACATTCACGCTGTTTTTCTCAAGCGTGCCTGTAACGGAAGATATATTGGCTACCATTTCTTCGATAGCCGCCGATGCCTTCGATACATTCACATTCTGTTCTTCAACATTTGAATTTAATTTTTTAATGTTTAACGTAACCTGTTCCATTGTAGCGTTCGTTTCGGTTACGCTGGCGCTCTGGTTTATAACCCTGCCTTTGATGCTTTGAATGTTTGCGGTTATTTCGTTCACGGCGGCGGCGGTTTCATTCATGTTACTGGCGAGATCGTTTCCGATGCCGGACAATATATCGGCTTCTTTTTTGATTATTAAAATTAACTTTCTTATCTTTTCTATTGTCTGGTTGAAGTAACGGGAAAGCTCTGTGATTTCGTCTTTTCCCTTTTCCGCGATTTTAACTGTAAGATCGCCTTCACCCTGCGCTATATCTTTTAATGTCGTCGCTACGTTTACAACCGGCATCATTGTAAAATGAAGGACGAAGTAAATAATTACCGCCACTGCCGCGGCAATTATAACCGCGAGAATGATGGTCAGCTCTGTCATATGGTTTACTTCGGATAAAATATAGTCTTCTCTTGCCGCGACCATGACAGACCAGAACACTTCTGAATTGCCGATACGGGCGGGCGCAAAGAAAGTTTCCAAAGTTGTATGCATTGCAGGGGAATACGAAGAGGTGTGAAGAGCGGTTCCTTCCATCGTGGCTTTAATTGCGCCCTGCAGGTCATCGCCTAAAAACCCTTCCGTATCTTTCATGTTTTTGCCGATACGGTCCTTGAATGTATGCGCCAGTACAGTTCCGTTGTTCGCATAAATAGCCATCAGTGCTATTTCGTCGTTCTCTTTGACGGTTCTCTCCAATACATCCTGCATTTGCTCGATATTCACAAGATATCCGACAGCTCCTACAATCTGCCTTGCATCATCATCAACAATAGGCCTCATCATTCTAACTACATGCCCTTCCTTCCCGAGAATTTGTCTTGGGATGGGAGGTTCTACCCTGTCTTTTATGTTGTTGAAGTTGAGACTGTTCAGGTATGCATATGTGGCGTCTATATCAGTATTTACTCTTACTTGTACATTGCCGGTTTCCCTTGTATAACTCATCGCGTACTGCCCTGTGGGACCGGAACCCGTCCTGCCGATCATCTGCGCGTCCAAGCCGTCAAGAGCATTGGGTTTCCAAACCGTGTAAATCTGCAAATACTCAGGGTTTGCTTCCATGACCGCTAATATCATTTCGTCAAAACGGTCCCGCCGTTCATTCGTCGCGAATCTCTGGTACTGAGAAAATATATTCTCAAGGGTGCCAAGCATCGTAAAACGGGCATTTTGCCTGCCTTCCCAGAACGCAGCCTCTTTGTCTGCAATTAAATGAATTACATCTCTGTTCAGCTTGATTGCAATTTCTGACGAACTGCTAAGCAGGATAATCGAGATTGTTGCAATAACGACAATCAGTATGGCAATAACCATAATACTCAATCTTAATTTTAATTTCATTTTTTCCTCTTTGATATTTTAATAAATAATACTTAATAATATTATAATCTATATCTGTTAAAATTTGTAGATTTTTATTATATTGAAAACACCTTTTAATCCAATAAATTTCTTATTTTCTATTGACAATTTTAATTTAAAACATTATTCTAATACTTAGTAAACAGATATGTATACTATACTACAGTAATTGACAACACTAAGGAGAGAATTATGTCAAAAGATGGAGCATTAAACGCACAGACAGGGTCTGCGCTTAGCAAGGAGCAGGCTTACCAGCTTGCGGATATCACAAAAACACCGCCGCAGTTCGGAGCTTTAACTCCCAGGTGGCTGACACGGTTTTTAGAGTTTAAAGGGCTTGAAGCGGGCATTTACAGAGTGAACAAGGTTGTGGAGGGCGAAACGCCGCTCGATATTCTTTGCTCATCAGAAAAAAAGAGTACGAAAATCCCCGCAGGCTTTGTTGAGTATCAGCAGAAACCGCGCGAGTATATTCTTAATTCGATATCAACAACAATTAATGTTGATACGGGCGTTACCGATGTTTTTTCATCGCCTTACGACCAAACAAAAGAGCAGCTCAATTTGGCTGTTGAAAGTTTAAGGGAGCGGCAGGAGAGCCAGATCATTAATAATGATGATTACGGCTTGTTAAAAAATGTTGCCGACAGCCAGCGCGTAACGCCGATTAAAGGCGCGCCGATGCCTGATGATTTAGATGAATTAATTTCCAAAGTGTGGAAAGAGCCGTCGTTCTTTTTAGCGCATCCGAGAGCGATTGCCGCTTTTACCCGCGAGTGCACAAGGAGAGGCGTGCCGCCTAACACGACAAATCTTTTCGGCGGAAACTTTATTCTTTGGCGCGGAATTCCAATTGTGCCTACAGACAAGTTACTCGTGGACGGTGTTAAAAAACCAAAAGGCAAGAGCGGCAAAACAAATATTTTGCTGATCCGCACAGGCGAGTCAAAGCGCGGAGTGATCGGGCTTCATCAGAGCGGTTTGCAAAACGAACAATCAAGAGGGCTTTCCATCCGCTTTAAAGGCGTTGACGATGAAGGGATCGCCTCGTACTTATTGTCGCTATACTGTTCAGCCGCGATACTTGCGGACGACGCAATCGCTGTTCTTGAAGACGTAGAAGTGGGCGATTATTATGATTACACCTAACGATACGGGCTTTGCACAAACAGAGTTTGCAGCTTACGGTCTGCCAAGCGAAAAAGAATTGGCGGATTGGGCGCAGGTTTACTTCCCGGAGTTTAACAGAAAAGATGATAATTTTGATCGCTCTTCTTTTTCTCCGATAGTAGTGCCGGGTGCAAGTTTACCGTCATCAAATTTTTCTTCATTTGATGTAAACCGTATCCGCGCTGATTTCCCGATTCTGAGCGAACGCTTAAGCAACGGCAAACAATTAATATGGCTTGATAACGGCGCGACAACGCAAAAGCCGCGTCAGGTGATAAACCGTATTTCTCATTTTTATGAGCATGAAAATTCAAACGTGCACAGAGGAGCGCATGAACTTGCCGCCCGCTCGACAGATGCTTACGAAGCGGCAAGAGAAATTACCGCAAGGTTTTTAGGAGCGCCGTCAAAAGATAATATTGTTTATGTGCGCGGAACTACGGAAGGAATCAATCTTGTCGCTCAAAGTTATGTGAAACCTCTTTTAAAACAGGGTGATGAAATAATTCTAACCATTTTGGAACATCACGCGAATATTGTTCCCTGGCAATTAGTCGCGCAGGAAACGGGCGCGGTTATTAAAGTTGCTCCTGTTGATGATACGGGGCAGATAATTTTATCGGAATATGAAAGATTGTTTACGGGGCGTACAAAGTTTGTTTCCATTACTCATGTTTCTAACGCACTGGGAACAATTACGCCTGTTCATGAAATGACGCAAATCGCTCATTGTTACGGAGTTAGAATTTTAATTGACGGAGCGCAGTCTGTAGCGCACACTCCGTTAAACGTAAGCGAACTTGATGCGGACTTCTATGTTTTTTCAGGTCACAAAATTTTTGCGCCGACAGGGATCGGAGCTGTGTACGGAAAAACTTCCGCACTTGAAGAGGCAAAACCCTATCAGAGCGGCGGCAACATGATTAAAGACGTAACTTTTGAACGCACAACTTACAATCCTGCGCCGGGTAAATTTGAAGCGGGAACGGGAAATATCGCGGACGCTGTCGGTCTTGGTGCCGCTCTTGATTATGTCATGAAAATTGGTCTTCCAAACATCGCCGCTTACGAACATGCACTTCTCGATTACGCAACACGCGAATTAATAAAGATAAACGGTTTGCGTCTTATCGGGACTGCAAAAGAAAAAGCGAGTGCGTTATCATTTGTATTAGACGGAAGAACTATTGAACAAGTTGGAAAGCATTTATCCGAACATGGAATTGCGGTACGTGCGGGTCATCATTGCGCTCAGCCGATACTGCGCCGTTTTGGATTGGAAGCGACAGTTCGCCCGACAATCGCTTTTTACAATACGCCGGATGAAATTGATGCATTGGTAAGAGCGATAAGGGAAATTGCATAAATTATATTAGATTATGATGAGCGTCCATTCGGACGCATTAAATTGAGGTTATCATGAAACAAAATACACGCGGTTCTTCAGAAACGCAAATCATGGCGGAAATAGAGAGGGTGACAGGTATCATTATTGATTCTGCCGAAGACAAGTTACGCGAAATGCCGAAACAGCCTGTTAAATCCGTTATAGTCGCCATGATTGGTCAATTACAGCACATATTGTTTCCCGGAGTTTTTGAAGGAGCAAACATAAGTAAAAATGCTTTACATAACGCTTCATATAAAAACAGAATAAGCGTTATGCTGGAAGAAATTTATAATGATCTTTGCGTTCAGATATCTTTGGCGCTGCGTTACGATTTAAAATATAAAGACATCGGGCAAAATGAAATCGAAGAAGAAGCGGCAAAAATTACGCATCAATTTATATCAAAAATTCCTGAGATAAAAGAAAAACTGGATACAGATATAGAAGCTGCGTATAACGGTGATCCTGCGGCATATAGTAAAGCGGAAATTATAGTATCGTATCCGGGTATTTACGCAGGAATGGTTCATAGGATCGCGCATGAACTTTATTTGCTCTCAGTTCCGCTTATACCAAGAATAATGAGCGAATATGCGCATAACGTCACGGGAATTGATATTCATCCCGGCGCAGTTATCGGTAAATATTTTTTCATGGATCACGGCACCGGTATTGTTATAGGTGAAACTACGATTATCGGAAACAATGTTAAATTGTATCAGGGGGTAACACTTGGAGCGTTATCCACTAAAGGCGGGCAAAGCATTAAGGGCGTTAAACGCCATCCGACAATTCACGATAACGTAACCGTTTATTCAGGAGCTTCGATTTTAGGAGGCGATACCGTCATCGGTGAAGGCGTTGTGATTGGCGGCAATGCCTTTGTTGTAAGATCGATACCTGAAAAAACACGCGTTAGTGTTAAGAATCCCGAATTACAATATAAAAATAATAATATTTCTACTCATTTGGAATTGGATCAAAAGGAGTTTTGGTATTATGAGATATAACATCTTTGACATGGTCGGCAACACTCCTGTAATAGAATTGAAAAATATTACCGGCGGTTTGGAAAATGTCAGCATTTTCGCAAAAGTTGAATTTTTAAATCCGAGCGGCTCTGTTAAGGACAGAGCGGCAAGAGCGATGATACTTCACGGCATTGAGACAGGGAAGCTGACAAAAGAAAAAATTATTTTAGATTCTACAAGCGGCAATACCGGTGTTGCGTATGCGATGTTCGGGGCGGCTCTTGGATACAAAGTAAAACTTTTTATGCCGTCGAACGTAAGCATGGAAAGAAAAAAAGTGATAAGAGCTTACGGAGCGGAAATTGTCGAAACAGATCCGCTTGAAGGCTCGGACGGCGCATACAATGCAGCAATAAAAGAAGCGCAGAGCAAACCCGATTTATATTTTTTCCCGAATCAATACGATAACTTTGAAAATCCGCAGGCGCATTATAAAACTACAGGCGAAGAACTTTACAAGCAATGCAAGCCAACTCATTTTGTTTGCGGCACAGGCACATCGGGAACTTTTATGGGTGTGTCAAAAAGACTTAAAGATTACGATGGTTTTATTCAGATAACGCTGATGCAGCCGGACTCTCCTTTTCACGGGCTGGAAGGGATGAAGCACATGGCATCAACCATTAATCCGAAAATTTTTGATGAAAGCATTGCAGACAATCGCATCAAAGTAAAAACCGAAGATGCATATAAAATGGCGCGCCGCCTTGCCGCAGAAGAAGGTTTGTTTGTCGGTGTTAGCTCAGGGGCAAATGTTCATGCCGCGCTTGAAATTGCAAAAAAACTTCCCTCTGTTTCCGGAAGAAGCGAAGGTTCCCGCATCGCGACTATACTTTGCGATAACGGATACCGTTATCTGTCAGAACCGTTATGGAGAGAAATTTAATGTTAAATCTTTTTTCAGAACACGAAAAAATTATACGCGCCGAAGGCGAGAGCGCATACCCCAATGAATGCTGCGGCATTTTAATCGGCGAGATTGACGGGCAAGGCGTTAAAACTGTTATGCACACAGAAGCAATCTGCAATGCGCGTGAAGATGATGAGCAGTATCATCGTTTTCTCATAACGCCTGAAGATATGATGAAGGCAGAGCAAACAGCGCGAAAAAGAAAACAAGACGTAATCGGTTTTTATCATTCGCACCCCGATCATCCGGCTCTTCCGTCCGATTATGATAAAGAACACGCGCTGCCTTTTTATTCTTATGTAATTGTATCTGTAAATAAAAGCAGAGCGGAGGACTTAACAAGCTGGGAATTGACAGCAGACAGAAAAAATTTTGAAAAAGAAAATATTTTTTAAAGGAGAACAAAAATGAGAAAAATTTTAATACCTTATGCGCTCAGGTCTTTTACAGAGCGCAACGCGGAAGTGGAAGTTGAAGGAAATACCGCAGGAGAGGTACTCAATGCGCTTGTATGTATTTATCCCGATATAAAAACGCATTTATTTGCAGATAACGATAAATTGCGTGATTTTATCAATCTTTTTATTGACGGAAAAAATATTAATACCCTGCAGGGACTTGATACCCCAATTGCAGATAACGGCGAAGTAATGATAATCCCTGCTATCGCCGGAGGCGCAATTGCAGGAGGGAAAAATGGCTTTAGAACTTACCAATGAAGAAATTTCCAGATACAGCCGTCATTTGCTTTTGCCTGAAATCGGCGTTGAAGGGCAGGTAAAATTAAAGAACGCAAAAGTTTTAATTGTAGGCACAGGGGGATTGGGCGCTCCTCTGGCGCTTTATTTATCTGCGGCAGGTGTTGGAACAATAGGGCTGGTTGATTTTGACGAAGTTGACGCATCAAATTTACAAAGGCAGATTATTCACAGCTCCAAAGATATAGGAAGACCGAAAGTCGCGTCTGCAAAAGACAGAATCAAAGGCATCAATCCCTTTGTGAATGTTGTTGTGCATAACACTATGCTGACAAGTAAAAACGCGCTTGAAATAATCGGCGATTACGACATTGTCGCGGACGGAACGGATAATTTTCAAACACGCTATCTTGTAAATGATGCATGTGTGTTTTTGGGAAAATTAAATATTTACGGTTCTGTTTTTCAATTTGAAGGGCAGTCAAGCGTTTTCGGCGCGAAAGAAGGACCTTGTTACAGATGCATCTATCCTTCGCCTCCTCCTCCGGGTCTTGTCCCTTCTTGCGCAGAAGGCGGTGTAATGGGAGTATTACCCGGTATTATCGGGACAATTCAAGCGGCAGAGACGATTAAAGTTATAGTCGGCGGTGCAAAACCATTAATCGGGCGCTTGCTTCATTTTGACGCATGGCGCATGACGTTCCGCGAGCTTAAGCTGGAAAAAGATTCCAATTGCCCTGTGTGCGGAAAAAATCCGTCAATAAAAGAGCTTATCGACTACGAACAATTCTGCGGATTAAAAAAAGATAAAGACTCAGAGCCCATTGAAACCATTACCGCCATCGAATTAAAAAAGCGTTTAGATGCGGGAGATAAAATTCAATTTATAGATATCAGAGAGCCGCACGAACGCGCCATCCTAAAATTTCCAAATGCAATCATTATGCCGCTCGGTCAATTGGTAAGGCGGATGGAAGAATTGGATTCAAGTATTGATTCTGTATTTTTGTGCAAAATAGGTCAGCGCAGTATTTTAGGAATAAGAGCTTTACGCGAAGCGGGCTACAAGGGAAAACTTTTAAATTTGCAAGACGGTTTAAACGCATGGGCAAGAGATGTGGATAATTCGATGCCAGTGTATTGAGCTTTTTTGAAATAAAAATTAAATATATTGACAAGTATTAAATAAAAGACTATTATAAACACATAGTAAACACATATGTTTACTAAACTATTCTACTTGGAGGAAAAAATGAAAAAGTTATTTTTAAGTCTGCTGATTGCAGGCGCATTGTTTATGGTTATCACCCATACTGCTGCGGCATTGGGTAAATCAGAAAAATCCGGTTCTACTCTTACTGTGGGAGCTACACCGGTTCCGCATGCTGAATTACTTAATCTGATAAAAGAAGATTTGGCGGCGCAAGGTATCACTTTAAAGGTTGTGGAGTTCACCGATTATGTGCAGCCCAATTCCGCATTAATCTCAGGGGATCTGGAAGCGAATTTTTTTCAGCATATCCCTTATTTGGAATCTAATNCTGACTGGACATCAAGGCTTGTCTCCGCTTTTGGAGTTCATGTAGAGCCTTTTGGATTGTACTCATCAAAATTTAAAAACATTGCGGATTTACCGAACGGCGCCAGTATTGCCATTCCAAACGATCCGACAAACGGCGGGCGGGCTTTGCTCCTTCTTCAATCTAAAGGATTGATTACTTTAAGAGCCGGCGCGGGATTGAATGCGACTTCCCGTGACATAGTTGAGAATCCCAAAAACTTCCGCTTCCGCGAACTTGAAGCCGCACTGCTTCCCCGTTCTTTGAATGATGTTGATGCGGCGGCTATCAACGGTAACTTTGCGCTTCAGGCAGGTTTTAATCCCATCAATGACGCGCTCATTATCGAAGGTGCGGATTCTCCTTATGTAAATATAATAGTTGTCCGCAAGGGAAGCGAACAAGACCCGAAAATTATCGCTTTAAAAAACGCGCTCTTGAGCCAGAAAGTGAAAGATTATATCAGAAATAATTATAACGGCGGAGTAGTCGCAGTTTTCTGATTTATTTCTTAACAAAAAATTTGTATAACAGCCGGGTTTAATCTAAACCCGGTTTTTTTTACTATGCAGTGTTCTTACTTTATAATCTATGGTATTCTATTAAAATGATTGTTCTTAAAGGTATCTGCAAAGCGTATCCCGGCATTACAGTTCTTAGAAATATTGATATTGAAATTCCTGATAACTCGATTTTTGGAATTATCGGTAAAAGCGGTGCGGGAAAATCAACCTTGCTGCGGATAGCCAGCCTTCTTGAAAAACCGGACAGCGGCGAAGTTTTTTATAATTCAAAAAGAGTTGATGTTTTAAAAGGACAGCTTCTTCTGGAACAGCGCAGAAAGATGGGAATGATATTTCAAAATTTTAATCTTTTAGGATCGCGCAACGCGTTTGAAAATATCGCTTACCCTCTTGAAATAGCTGGAATGAACAAGAAAGAAATTTCAAAAAGAGTTGACGAACTTTTAGAAATGGTTGATATAAAAGAAAAACGCACAGCAAGAATGAGCGAACTTTCCGGCGGTCAGAAACAAAGAGTGGCAATTGCAAGAGCGTTAGCCGCAAACCCTCAAGTGCTTTTCTGCGATGAAGCGACAAGTTCACTCGATCCGCAAACCACACGCTCCATTTTAGCGCTGATAAAAGATTTACACTCAAGATTAAAAATTACGATTTTTCTTATAACACATCAGATGGAAGTAATCCGCGAAGTATGTCAGGAGGTTGCAGTTCTTGAAAAAGGGATTGCTGTGGAACAAGCGGCTGTCTGTGAAATTTTCAGCGCGCCAAAAACACAAGCGGCAAAGGAATTAATAAATGGTTAACGAAAGATTAATGGAAGTTCTTTCTATGCTTCCGCAGGCGACACTTGAAACGGTTTTTATGACATTCGCATCGGCAATACTTGCTTCCCTTCTGGGCTTTCCTCTTGGAACTTATCTTTTTGTCACATCTCCCGCCGGTCTTGTTCCGCGAAGAATAACATACAATATAGTTTCACGCATTGTAAATCTGCTTCGTTCATTACCATTTATTATATTGATGATACTTCTTATCCCTTTCACAAGGCTGATAATAAAAACCAGCATAGGACCCACCGCAGTAATTATCCCGCTTTCATTAGCTGCCGCGCCTTTTGTCGCACGTGTTGTTGAGTCCGCTCTTGAAGAAGTGGACAAAGGCGTATTAACCGCAGCAAGAGCGATGGGCTCTACTAATTTGCAAATCATCTTTAAAGTGCTGATTCCCGAAGCCCTCCCCGCGCTTGTTTCCGGTCTCGCTCTGACTATCATAAACCTCATCGGTTATTCCGCAATGGCAGGCGCGCTTGGCGGCGGAGGACTTGGAGACCTCGCAATCCGCTACGGCTACTACCGATTTAGAATCGACGTAACAATAGCCGCCGTCATCATCATTTTGATTCTTGTCGAAGCTGTGCAGATGACAGGCACTATCATTAGCCGGCGGCTGATGGCGAAGAGGTGACATTTCTAAACATTCTGAAACAGCCCGCAACTACAGGCAGTTTTAAATTGTTTGTAAAGCTCATACAAGAAATACGTCCATTAATGCAACAATATCATCATTTGCAACAGGATCGATTACTATATCAAATTTTGCAAATTAAGATGACAATTTTTCTTTATTTCTTTATTATTTTCTTATGAGATATAAATATATCTTTTTATTTTTAATTTTCCTTACAGCTTTCTTTGCGGACAAACAGAGTTTGCAAGCTCAGGTTAGTCTTAATAATTTATTTAAACCTTTCACATCTTTTCGCGTAATTAAAACTGAATATTTTGATATTATTTTCCCCAAAGAATCAGAAGCGTCGGCACGCGCTTTGGCTGTTTATGCAGATAATTTTTATGAACAGTTATCCTATCTTTTTGATATTAAAATTTCATATCGAATTCCTGTAACATTTGCTCCTCATACAGATTTATTCAACGGTTATTTTAATCCTATCCCAAGTACTCACATTGTACTTTATGATACGCCTATGGATTTGGAATGGACTAATCACTCCGATACTCTTGAAGGTCTTTTTATTCATGAGCTGACTCATGCTGTCACTTTAAATACAAGAAGCCCTTTTTATAAAGGTCTTAGAAATATTTTCGGTAATTGGGTTTCTCCTTCGTTTCTTAATGCGCCGTCTTTTATGGTGGAAGGAGCCGCTATTGCAATTGAAAGTCTTTCGGGTTTCGGCAGGGCGAACGATCCTCTTATAAAACAAAAACTCCGTCAGGCGATTCATGAAGGAGAATTTTTAACTCCGTTCCAATCCTCCGGTGTTTATGATCTTCCGGGACAGAGAGGAATTTGGTATGAATACGGCGGACTTTTTTCCGCATGGCTTGTCCGTAATTACGGAATGGAAAAATATACCGAACTCTGGAAAGAGATGGGCAAACTTACATGGTTTTCTTTTTTTGTTTACAATTCCGGTTATTACCGTATTTTTAAAAAAGTTTATGATATAAAATTTTTAGATGCATGGAATGATTTTAGCGCGTCACTTGCACTAGAAAATATCGAAGAAAATGAAAACTTTATTTACGCAAACAATCATCTTTCTGCAAGATATCATTTTTTTTCTGAAAGAAAAAATTCCATTTCCGCATTAGCGTCTAACGGCAGTGATATTTATATTCTTGATGCTTCAGAAGAAAAAATTATTATTTATAATACACAAACACAGAACGTACATTCTTTTAAAACAGATTTTTTTACTTCTTACGATCTTGATGTTAATACTGACGGCTCTGCTTTGCTTGTTTCCGGTTATCGCATAACAGGTGATATGTACAGTGCATTTGTAACGGAGCATGATACGGTTTCAGGAAGAAAAACAGGCAGAAATATAAGCGGTCTTTATAAGGCTAGATATTTTCGTGATGGTGTAATCGGATTGAGTTCTGAACTGCACAATAATTGCATTGTTTATAATGATTTTAACGGTAACTCAAAGGTTCTTTTTCGCGGAAACAGCGCTTTGATTTTTTCAGGACCTCAAGTTTTGGATAATGAGCGTATTGTTTTTATCGCCGCACGCAAAGGTGTACGCGAACTTTTGCTTTTTAATTTTGTAACCAATGAACTTTTTTGCATTGAAACTGCTGACGGAAATGATGAATACCGGCATTATATGCGCGGATTGGGCGTATCAGAAGGGAAAATATTTTTCAGCCATAATGATGATGACAGAATGTATAAACTCGGGTTTATCGATCCTGAAACGATGCAAGCGGTTTTGAGCAGGCGGGATTTTTCAGGCGGGGTTTTTTATCCTGTTTCTGCAAACGATAATGTTTATTACTGCGCAGAATATTTTTACGGTGACAGTTTTTTATGTTTCCCTGAGCCCTTGTCAGAAATTGCAGCCAACAATTCCGCTGTAATCGATTTATCATTTATAAAAATTAATAATGATGATTATGGTTTTAACAATTTAAATACCGCTTTTCTTGATAATATTGTTGCACCTAACGACACTGAAGTAAATATCAATCAAACTGAATTAACTCCGTCAAAACCGTATTTCAGTATCGCGTATATGATAAATCCTTTTAAATTATGGCTTCCTCTGCCACTGTTAAGATATTCGTATGACAATTCTTTAAAACTTGACGGCGGCGGACTCTTTTCTGTTTTAATGGATCCGACAGACAGAAATTTAATTATTTTTACCGCATATGCAGATATAACATATCGCATGGCAATGATTGATAATTTTATTTTTAACACAACTGCTCCCGGTTTTCTTTTTTCATTGGAATTTTCTGACAAGGTAATTACTGAATTATCAAAAATTCCAAGCCGGGATACAAGACTGACAATGACAGGCAGTATGAATTTTTATCCCGGCAGGTGGGCGTTTGGTTTTGCTTTAGGCGGAGGATATGCTTTTAGGGCTTATGATAACGGTGCAAAGAGCGCATACGAATGGAGCAAATTTAAAGATTGGTTTTATTACAGTGCCGCTTTTATAATTTCAAACAATATACGCCGTCAGCACGAAGTGTTTGGGACGGGTGTTTCTTTTAATCTTAGAGGTATAAATATTGTTGATGATTTTTCTCCCCGCGCAGAAGCGATGTTTCAGGCAAACATTGAAACACGTTTTCCGTTAAAGTTAGCTCTTTACGGCGCTTATGATAAAACAGGAATGAATGTAAACGGCGCATCACAAAGATACGGACAGCCATTGTTTGTAAACTTTGCCTCTGCAGAATATCCGAATAATTTAAATCTGGAATGGCTTTTTGGCGGAGAAATATTGCTTGGAATATTTTCTTTTGAGATTCAAAAAAATCTTTCTCATGCATATTTTAACCGAATGTTTGGTACTATATCAGTCAGAAATGTTTTATACGGCAGTAATAATCTTACACAAACAATGCTTGCAAATGCAGAAGGGATTAAAATAAATGATTTATATCTTGCACAGTCATTGATTTTAAATTTAAAAATAGTTTCTGCAATTATACCGATTAAATATTTTCCGTTATTTATTGAACCGCATTTCTGGGGTGCATGGAAATTCTCCAACACAATAACAGGAAAATATTTCCCCTGGGCATTCGGTTTTAATATGAGTTTACGTTATTAATTTATTTAAAATGGATTTAAACGGCGGTAGCAGTGGTTGGAAATGAAGCAAAAGGTATGACGGATTGTAAAACACAGGCAAGTCCGCTCGGTTTGTTTGAAACGCAAAGCCCTTGACAATTTCTTGTATTTTTGCTAAGTTTATCAATATCCGAGCCTGTATATTCAGGTTTCTGCGGGAATAGCTCAGTGGTAGAGCGCGACCTTGCCAAGGTCGATGTCGCGGGTCCGACTCCCGTTTCCCGCTTTGGTATCTTGTGTTGTCAGGTATGTGTTTGTATTGTACAATAGACTAATGAAATCTTTTATTCCAATAATTCCGGTAATTTGTATTGGTTTAGCGGCTTGCGAACCCGTTCCCAATACATCAGAATACGATTATGAAGCCCCTTTTGCAGACATGGCTCCTGTAATAGACGGCAAAGGCGATGATGAGGCATGGGAAAAAGCCGAGTGGAGACCGATAAACCAAGTATGGCTCGGCGGAGGAAATGCCAGTTCGTCAAACCTTACTCCGCCTTCTGCGGCTGATTATTCGGGAAGATTTAAAATTGTATGGACAGAAGACAGGCTCTATTATTTGGTAGAGATAAAGGATACCTTTCTGGTTCATGGGAGAGCTCCTTATAAGAACCCTGAAGAAGATGATTGCCTAGAGTTATTTATTAATTCAAATGGGCTTGGCGGAAATCATTTAAATAATAATATTGCCATCGCATATCATATGAAACTTGATGAAGAAAATGCAATGGATTATGTATCCGGTCAAAGTAATAGTCTTCCTTTTCAAAACGGGTATATAAAACGAAATCATCATTTAAATTATAAAATCGGCAATCTTGATTTACCAAACAAAAAAAGTATTGATGGTACAAATATATTTACATGGGAAGTAGAAATGAAAATTTATCCTGCTACTCTTCCTATAAATGATAATCCAGAGACAACTCCACCTGCTGAACCAATGAAATTAACTGAGGGTAAAACAATGGGTTTTGCTGTCGCTTATTGCAATGCCGGTAAAAGTAATAAACGTGAATATTTTATGGGCAGCATGTTTATTCCCGGCAGTGATAAAAATGTAGCGTATCAAGACGCGAGTGTCTTTGCTAAATTGCATTTGAAAAAATAGTTTGTAAAAAATATCATCATTAAGGAGAAAATTTTTATGAAAAAGTATCTTATCGGATTGGTTCTTATAATTCTTGTTTTTTTTATTTCTTGTGAAATTAAAGAAGGTTATTTATATTCGGATAAAAATACTTCAGATATTCCGACTCCTAAAATCGATGCTAATAATTCAATTGTTTCACTGGTGCAATCATCGGTCGTAAAAACAGTTTCAAATCATACTTATGCAAGTATAAAAGTCATGGTAGATGAAGCGATTAGACTTGCAGGCGGTTTTGAAGGAATTGTAAAATTGGGTGATACAGTCGTTCTTAAACCGAATATTATTACTACTATTTATGGCTGGCAATGGCCTAATGGAACTAAAATTCCTGCAGGTGCACCGGATGCAGCAACACCGACAGCTCCAAATGGAATTGTAACAGACTGGCGTGTTGTGCAAGCTGTTGCGGAAAATGTAAGAGCAATTATAGGAGCGAAAGGTACTGCGGGCGCAGGAAGAATTTTAGTAATGGAAAGTTCAGGTAAAGGTGTTACTTCAACCCAATTTGAAAATGTTGGCTATAAACTGAGTAATCTTACCGCAGTCGATGAGATTCTTACTCTTGATGCTGTTGGAGGTGCTTATTGGACAAATCCAAACCCTGCTGCGCTTCCTAATGATATTCTAAAGATACAATTAACAAATCCTATTTTTAATACACCTTTTAATCAATCTGATTATGGCGGGAATCCTACATCACCAACTTATACAAGTTATGATGGTCAAGGGAATTATTTTGTTTCAAAACAAATGTATAACGCAGACGTACTAATTTGTATTCCTGTTTTAAAACTTCATACAACCGCAGGTACAACCGGTGCTATTAAAAATATTTCAATAGGTGCATCACCTCCTAGAATATATGGAAATTCTGCTAATGATATTGGGCGCAATTTTAGGATACCTCATGCAGAGTCTAACGGCATACATAAATGGATTGCCGATTATTATTCAGTAATGCCTGCGGATTTTGTAGTTATGGAAGCTTTGCAAGGCGTTGATCAAGGTCCTCTTCCGCCTGCAGGTGATGCTACTGCTATTAAAGGAATGAACAGCATGCTCGCTTCAAGAGACGGTCTAGCAATTGACGTTGTTCTGTCTAATATTATTAAAGTTGATTATACTAAAGTAGGACATTTGGTTTATTTAACTTCAAGAGGTAAAGTCGGTACAAAACAAGATAAGGAATTAACTGTACACGGTTATCCAAAAGATATTATCGTAATTGGGAATACAACAGTTCATGATTTAAGAAGCGGTATTGATTTTAACGGTAGCATAACTACAGGACTTGGCGGCAGTATAAGCAGTACAAGGTTGTCAAATCAACAATTAGCAAAACCAACTATTACAATTACATCAGCGGAATTTAATCAAGAAAAACTAAACTTAGATTTGAGTCTTTCAGCAAACGCTGTTAAAGTTGATATTTATGTAGACAATGAATTTTTTAAAAGTGTAAATAAAGATTTTAATGAAATTTCTATCGACGCTTCAGGAATCGACAGCGGCTCCCGTAACATAACAGTATATGCTTTTACAAATTATATGGCATACGAAGAAGCGTCCGTAACAGTAACAAAATAACGGCTTAATATTGGATAAGCAGTGGATTTTAGCGGCAATACATTTTTTCTTTTGGACTTGCTGGGATATGCTCAGCGGTTTTCTTCCGTATTTTCTTGCAGGAATTTTTTTAGGCGAGTTAATAAAATTTGCTTCATGGACAAAAATAATTTATAAATGGGTGTCAAAATCGCCTGTTAAAGCTGTAATATCTGCTTCTATCATCGGCATTTTATCGCCGCTTTGCACTTACGGGACTATTCCGATTGTTATCGAATTATATAAAAGCAAGGTTCGTGCCGCTCCGCTCATCGCGTTTTGTGCCGCGTCTTCTTTGATGAATCCCCAGCTCTTTGTAATGACTGCAGGCGGTGTTGGTTTGGAAATGGCAATTGTGCGTACCCTTGCAGTTTTTGTATTCAGTTTTGCAGCAGGGATGTTTTCTTTAATTATCCCGGATAAGTTTATAATCAGAAAAACTATAAAAGTTTATGAAGACGGCGGCGAAAAAATAATAAACAGAGAAAAAAAGTTTTTTGTTTTTAAACAATATTTAATTAATTGCTTTAAAAGTTTTATCTATGTGCTGCCGTTTTTGCTGATTGGTGTTGTCTTAGGAGCTGCTGTAACCGTTTTTGTTCCGCAAAGATTTTTTTACGAAGCGCTTTATATGGGACGCATACAATCCATACTTGCCGGCGCTATTTTAGGCATACCAATGAACGCCTGCGGAGGCGGAGCTATTCCATTTGTTCAAACTTTGCTTAGCTTAGGTTTAGGAAAAGGTACTGCCCTTGCATTTTTTCTGGTTGGTCCTGCTTTGCGTCCCGCTCCGATTGCAGCAATGTCGGCATTGTTTACTCCTTTAATGCTGATAAGTTATGCCGTTTTTCTCATCATTTCTGCAGTGCTTATGGGGCTTGTTTATATATAAAATGTTTCTATTCATAATATTATTGCATAGAATTGTTTTTTTTGATAAAATTACTTTTATTAAATTGTTTTTTTTGGGTAATATATGGATTCCGGCGGCAAAAAAAATAAAAGAAAACTCGCTTTTCGCTTTAGAATAATAAATTACTTTTTTATTGTTTTTATTCTTTTCTCTATGACATTTGTAAGCGCTACAATGATTTTTTATATGGCGGATAACGCATCTAATGATTATGTGCGTTTTTATACAACAGAAACCGTTGATATTTTGGGCGCTCACCTGAACAGGGAAATCTCTCTTGTTCAATATGCCTCTAATTCTAAGGAAATTATCGAATGGTTTGCCGATGAATCTGATCAGCAAAAGAAATTTGCAGCGTATCAAAAAATGATGCATTTTGCAGAAATGATGCAAATAGGCGGTTTATATTTTGCCGTGAATGATTCAAAAAATGAATATTCAATTGACAACAATGCGGCGTTCAGCGAATTTAATCCGTATCATGTGCTTGTTCAAAACAGCGTTTATGACCGATGGTTCTTTGATGCGCTTGATTCAGATTTTGATTACATATTAAAACTTGATACAGTTAAAAGTTTAGATGATTTTTATATTTGGATTGATCACAAGGTAAAAAAAGACGGAGAGGTTGTCGGTGTTTTTTCTTCCGGTATTCCTTTTTCCAGAGTGTTTGAAGATCTTTTCGGCGAGTATGACGTAAAGAATGTTATCGGTTTTATTATCGACGATAAAGGACTCGTTCAAATGGACAGTTCATTGCCGGAAGCCAATCAAATACTCAGCAGCGCTTCCGTTTACGATCCCGATGAAATGAGTCATATACTTGATATTAAATCCGATCATGATTTTAAAAAGATCATTAATACATATCTTAAAGACCTTACATTTCATTATGAAAGGCGTGTTCACCCTGATGTTTATAAACTTTCAGATAAAAATTATCAGTATTTATCCGTCGCTTTTGTTCCGTATACAAATTGGTTAGTTGTTACTTTATATAATTCAAGCGCTTTATTTAACTTTATGAATTTTCTACTGCCGGTTATCGTTATTATTATTGCATTTTTAATTTATTTATTTGCAAGTTCTGTTTTGATTAATCGGATATTATTAAAACCTCTGGAACAACTCACGGTAAGTGTATCTGAATCGAATCATGACAGCAATAATATTTTTGGAATCGATCGTGATGATGAGATAGGCGCGCTTGCCCGTGAAACGCATGAAGCGTGGGTTCGTCTTAATGAAAATAATGAAAGACTTAAATCTTCTATAGCAGAACAGGAACGTCAGTCGATGATACTTCATGCCGTTAATACAATGGCGGCGGCACTGTATAGTGCAGAGGATGACAAAGCATTTAAAAAAGTATTACCGGAAGGATTAAAGCTTCTTGCAAGTATTATGGATTTGGATCGTATCTATATTTGGCGCAATGAATTAAGAGACGGTGTAACTTATTTTACGCAAGTTTATAATTGGATGAGCGAAAATTTAATATCCGGTAAGCATGTTCAGCGCATTGATGATCTTACGTATGAAAAAGATGCTCCGTTCTGGATAGATAAATTTCTTCGTAACGAATATGTATACAGCGTTGTCAGTGAAATGAAAGGTGCTGAAGCAGAATTAATGTTAACAAACAATGTAAAAACATTTCTTGCAATCCCTGTTCATTTACACGGTCAGTTTTGGGGTTTTATCAGTTTCGACAATTGTCATATTGAACGAAAAATGCCTAAGGATGATATTGATATTCTGCACTCCGGAAGTCTTATCATGGCAAGTGCTGTTAATCGCAACATTCAAACAGCTGCTTTAAAAGAAGTTCATGATTATGCAAAACTCTTGTTAGACTCAACTCCTATCTCCTGTATGCTTTGGGATGAAGATTCCAAATTATATGATTGTAATAAAAAAACAATGGAACTTTTCGGATTGCAGGATAAAGAAGAAGTTGAAAGAAGATTCGGAGAACTGTCTCCTGAATATCAGCCTGACGGAAGACATTCAATAAAAACAATTGTTAACTATGTAATTGAAACCATTGAGAAAGGGCAAGTTATTTTTCAATGGGTGCATCAAATGCCGTCCGGCGAACCTATTCCCGCAGAAATTACTCTTATCCGCATCAACTTCGGCAACGATGTTTTTGTTGCGGCATATCTTCGCGATTTACGTGAACAGAAAAAGATGATAGCAGAAATAGAACAGCGTGATATGCTTTTACAAACTGTAAATAAAGCAGCTTCCTTGCTTCTTGATTCCGGTATTTCTGATTTTGAAGATAACCTTTACAAAAGTATGAGCATGATGGCAAGAGCGGTAGATGCAGACAGAGCATATATTTGGAAAAATATTTTTTATAATGATGAAATGTGTTCAACGCAATTATATGAATGGGTGGAAGACAGTGTTATGCCGCAAGGAAAGGATTTTACCAATAATGTGTCATATAATAAATTTCTGCCTGATTGGTTTGATATATTGTCAAAAGGAGAATGTGTCAACAACATTGCGAGTAATTTTCAGTTTTCTACATATAAATTTTTATCCGCTACTCAAGTAAAGTCTGCTTTTGTAGCACCTATTTTTGTGCAGGATCATTTCTGGGGATTTGTCGGCTTTGATGATTGTCATATTGAAAGAATGTTTACGGTAAATGAAGCATCTATTCTTAATTCCGGTTGTTTGTTGATAGGAAACGCTTTTCTGCGTCACAATATGACTTTAGAATTAAAAGATACCGCAGAAGAAGCGAAAGCCGCTAATAATTCAAAATCTTCTTTTCTTGCCAACATGAGTCATGAAATACGCACTCCAATGAACAGTATTGTCGGTTTCTCCGAACTTGCGTTAGACGATGATATTCCGCATAAGACAAGAGATTATTTAAGCAAAATACTTGAGAACTCAGAATGGCTTTTGCAAATTATAAATGATATTTTAGATCTATCTAAAATAGAATCCGGCAAAATGGAATTGGAAAATATTCCGTTTAATCTGCATGAATTATTTGCCGCTTGCAGAACAGTAATCATGCCCAAAGCAATTGAAAAAGGGCTTGCCATGCATTTTTACGCAGAACCGTCTGTCGGAAAAAAAATATACGGCGATCCGACAAGGCTTCGTCAAGTTTTTGTTAATCTGCTTTCCAATGCAATTAAATTTACCAATACCGGATTGATAAAAATGCAAGCCTCTGTTAAGGATATCGGATCGAATAGCGTAACTATGTTTTTTGAAATAAAAGATTCAGGAATTGGAATTGCATCAGATCAGCTTAAGAAAATATTTGATCCCTTTGTTCAGGCAGAAACAGGAACGACAAGGAAGTTCGGCGGCTCCGGGCTTGGACTTCCTATAACAAAAAATATTGTTGAATTGATGGGAGGCTCTCTTAATGTTGAGAGTACGCTTGGTGTAGGCAGTAAATTCAGTTTTGAAATTACTTTTAATGCTGTCGATTCAACAGAAGATGATTCCTATACGCGGCGGATTATTTTTAATGATATGGAAAAACCGACATTTGAAGGTGAAGTTTTGTTATGCGAAGATAATTTAATGAACCAGCAGGTTATATGCGAACATCTTGCGCGTGTCGGTATAAAAACAGAAGTAGCTCAAAACGGAAAAATCGGTGTAGATATGGTTAAAAAACGTATACGAAAAGGCGAAAAGCAGTATGACCTTATTTTTATGGATATACATATGCCTGTAATGGACGGATTGGAAGCATCGGTAAAGATTTTAGAGTTAGATGCAGGAATTCCAATAGTTGCCATGACGGCTAACATAATGAGCAATGACAGGAATATTTATATAAATAGGGGAATGAGCGATTGTGTAGGCAAGCCGTTTACGTCTCAGGAATTGTGGCGCTGTCTTATGAAATATTTTAAACCTATCACATGGCAAAAAGAGGATATAACGGAACGCCAGAAAGCGGATAATGCGCTGCATCAAAAACTTATTAATAATTTTGTAAAAAATAACAAGGGACTAATGAGTGAAATTAAAAAAGCATTAGATACAAGCGATATAGAACTTGCACATAGATTAGTTCATACATTAAAAAGCAATGCAGGGCAGCTTAGTAAAACACTTTTACAAAAAACTGCCGAAGATGCTGAAAATTGCCTTAAAGACGGAAAAAATCTTCTTGCTTCATGGCAGATAGAAGCTCTGGAGACGGAATTAAACGTTGCGCTCACAGAACTTACCCCGCTTGTTTTTGAACCGGCTTTGCCTAATGTAACGGAGCTGCTGGATATAAATTCTGCGCTTGAAGTACTTGAAAAATTGGAAACATTGCTGGAAGATGGAGACACAGAATGTTTGACATATATAAGTAAACTGCAAATGATACCGGAAAGCGGAGAATTGATCCGTCAGATTGAAGAGTTTGATTTTCAGCCGGCAACAAAGACTCTGTCTGATTTAAAGTCTAAAATTTTAGGTAAAAAGAATGGAAAAAAGTAACAGCCTGCTTATCGTTGATGACGATGTATCAAACCTCATTGAATTAACGCATATTTTACAGACTGAATATAAAATACATACTTCCAAAGACGGAAAAACTGCAATTGAAATGGCAAAAAAATCTATGCCCGATCTTATTTTACTTGATATTATTATGCCCAATATGAATGGATTTGAGGTTTTAGCAGAAATAAAAAAAAATGAATTAATAAAAGATATTCCGGTAATTTTTATAACAGGAATTAGCGAAGGTGAAAATGAAAGTGCAGGATTATCAATAGGCGCTGTTGATTATATCCGCAAACCTTTTGATTCAATGGTTGTTAAATTAAGAGTGCGGCATCAGATTCAAATTATTAACTTAAAGCGCAAGCTGGTATATGCCGCACATAGTGCAGAAGCTGCAAGTCAGGCTAAATCTGTGTTTCTTGCAAATATGAGTCACGAAATACGCACTCCAATGAATGCCATTTTAGGCGTAACAGAAATATTGATACAATACAAAACACTTCCTGCAGAAATTGAAGAAGGGCTTAATAAAATTTACAGTTCGTGTGATTTGCTTTTAGGTATAATAAACGATATTTTAGATTTTTCTAAAGTAGAAGCCGGTAAACTTGATATAATACCTAATCAATACAAAGTTGCAAGCATGATAAATGATTCCATACAGTTAAACATGATGCGAATTAATTTAAAACCTATTGAATTTGAACTTCAGATTGATGAAAACCTGCCAGCAGAATTGTTAGGTGACGATCTTCGTATAAAGCAAATATTAAATAATCTTCTCTCCAATGCATTTAAATATACCGATTCCGGAAAGATTATCTTAACAGTTGGTTTTGAACCTCAGCCGAGCCGGAAGGGCGAAGGTTCCCCTCTTGAAACGTTATCTGACGATAAAAACATAATACTTATTTTATCTGTAAGTGATACAGGCTGCGGTTTAACGCAAGATCAGATGAATAAAATGTTCGAAGAATATTCGCGTTTTAACAATGAAAAAAAAGCCGGCATAGAAGGTACGGGGCTGGGGCTTGCAATTACACAGCGTTTGGTAAATCTAATGAGCGGTTGTTTGCAAGCGGATAGTGAACCAAATAAGGGTTCTGTGTTTACTGTACGCTTGCCTCAGCAAAAAGTTAATGACGAAATTTTAGGAAAAGATGTTACAGAAAATTTAAAACAATTCCGCGTAAATTATATGATGCGCAGAAAAAGAGAGCACATAGCCCGTGATCCTATGCCTTACGGAAGCGTTTTAATTATTGATGATGTTGAAACAAATATTTATGTTGCAGTAGGATTATTAAAACTTTACAAATTGCAAATTGAGACGGCAATGAGCGGAAAAGAAGCAATTGATCTGATTAAAAGCGGTAAAGTTTATGATATTATATTCATGGATCACATGATGCCTGAAATGGACGGAATAGAAGCGGTAAGACAAATTCGCGATTTTGGATACAAGTCTCCTATTGTTGCGCTTACGGCAAATGCAGTTATAGGACAGACAGATTTATTTTTAAAAAACGGTTTTGATGAATTTATTTCCAAACCGATAGATATACGCCAATTAAATTACGTTCTTATAAAATTTGTCCGCGATAAACAAACACTGGAAGTAATTGAGGCTGCCCGCAAACAGAATGTAAACAAAGTATTTGATACACCGCATATAGATTCCATGCTGCTTGAATCATTCATAAGAGATGCAAATAAAGCTCTTATTTGGTTAGGCGAATGTTGTTCTACAGATGCGCAAAAAAACGGTTTTAAAGATGAAAAAGAATTACAAAAGTTTACTATTGCTGTTCATGGCATGAAAAGTTCATTATGGAATATTAACGAAAACGGGCTTGCAGAATTGGCGGATAAACTTGAAATGGACGGAAAAGAAATCGCTAAGAATTTCAATAAAGAGGCAAGTAAAGAAAAAAGTTTAGAATTAATAAATAAATCCGCACCGGATTTTATTGATAAACTGCATAAATTATTGGATAAATTAGAAATAAAACGCTTAGAATATGAGAAAAATTTATTATATGCCGAAGATGATACCGAAGACTTGTGCAGAAAACTAAAAGAAATTCAGAAAAGAGCGGCAGAGTATGACAGAAAAGGTGTATTGGATGTTATTGCAGAAATAAAAAAATATTCAAAAGAGACAAAAGAAACACTTGATAAAATAGTCGAATTTATTCTTCACAGCGAGTTCGAAGAAGCGGAAAAAATAGCCGCTTCCCGTGAGGCAGAATTATCTTTGTAAATTAATTTTTTCCGTACAAACAGAGTTTGCTGTTGCTGCGGCTTTTTTAAATGCGCTGTGCAGAATGTGCATTGCGATCTCATCCAGAGCGGTATTAATCTCTTGTGACCATGCTTTCTTTTTTAATTCTTCTAACGCTTCTTTAGCGGAAATTTTATCAAAAGATGTGCAAGCCGTTTTTATTTTTTCCAGATTTTCATGTAAAAACATCACGTCATCATTAGTGATTGTCTTAACCTCTTCTTGGTTTGCTTCTTCTTTTAATAGTTTAAACTTATTGATCAATGATTGGAGTGCGTTTATAAGAGCGGGAGTTTCTTTTTTTATTACATTGTAATTATGATCATCGCCTGCATGTTCAAGTTTTAATGCAAAAGCAGATAAACCCTTTTCGCCGATGTTGGCAAGAACACTTTTTATTCCGTGTACTGTAATAATATAAAGTTTAATTTCCTCATCATTAAAATTCTCTGTTTTTTCACATAACTTTTCAAGTATATTAATTGCATTATTAGCGTCTTCTATAAAAAACATTTTTTGTGTATTTTCATCTATCGCATTGTCAGCCGTGTTTTTTTTATCTTTTTCCTGCTGCTCTTTTCGCGCTGCTTCAATAACATCAATCGGTTTTTTATTTCGTATAAACTCATTTAAAATATGATTAAGTTCGCGCGAGTCGATAGGTTTGGAAATAAAACCGTCAAAACCATTTTCAAAAAAAACTTTTTCATGTGCAATAATAGCGTTAGCTGTAAGAGCGATAATAGTATTTGAGTATCCCATGCTGCGTATAACTTTTGTCGCTTCAATGCCGTCCAGTTTAGGCATCATATGATCCATAAAGATGATGTCATAAATACTGCCGTTCTTAATTTTTTCGATAGCTTCAAAACCGCTTGAAGCGGTGTCAATATTCAAACTGTAAGGCGATAATATTCCTTTAGCAACATATATATTTGATATTACATCGTCCACTACAAGGACGCTTCCGTACGGCATATATTCGCGCATGAATTGCGCTTTTTTTGCAATCGCCATGCTTTGAAAGCGGAAATTGCGGATTTTATCCGCCAATTCCGCTCCGCATTTTGCAGTCCCTATTTGTTTCTGCGGAATACGTACGGTAAATTCCGAACCTTTACCGGGAGTGCTCTTTACAGTGATAGTGCCGTTCATTAAATCAACAAGACGTTTTGTAATGCTCATGCCCAAACCTGTGCCGACAGTTTCTCTGTTTGCATCAGCATTAAAGCGTGTGTATTCTTCAAACATTTTTACAATTTGAATTTCTGTCATGCCCTGTCCTGTATCTTTTACAACAAAAATTATTATGACGTTATCATCTTGTCCCGGTTCAGAGGCAACTGAAAAATCGATAGAACCTACTTCGGTATATTTAAATGCGTTAGAAAGTATGTTATTTAAAATTTGTTTAATTCTAAGTTCGTCTCCGAATAAATTGTGAGGTGTATTTTCATCTACTTGCAGTGTAAATCCAATAGGGCTGCTTTCATAACGCAGACGATTTAATTGTGCGGTGTCATTAATTAAACTTGGAATATCGTAATTAACAGAATTAAGTTCCATCTTGCCGGCTTCAATTTTAGAAAGATCAAGTATGTCATTTATTATATTAAGCAGAAGGTCTCCTGATTCATAAATTCTGCCGAATGCATTTAACGTTTCACTCGGATGGCTATTATCATGCAGTTGAATTTCAGAGATACCCAATATTACATTCATCGGTGTGCGCATTTCATGGCTCATATTTGCAAGGAAAATTGATTTTGCTTTGCTTGCAGCTTCCGCCTCCGTCTGCTTCTTTGTCATTATTTCTATATCTGTGATGTCATACACAACTTCCAAATATCCTGTAGTTTCATTGTTCAAATCTTTCAGCATTGCTATCTCAGTTTTGTAAGAGTTGTTGTTATGTGAAAAAAATGTTTGATTTATTCCGCGCTTGATACAGGCAATGCCGCATTTTTCTGTATTGCAGATATGACTTTTCCAATTACTGCAATGCATACCAATCATGTCTTTTAGTTTTTTCTGTAAAAATTTTTCAACCGCTGTATTGATAAATGTCCATTTCATATCCTTGTCGGTAACAGAAATGGGCAATGGTATTGCATTTAATATTGATTGATACCAGTGAGCCAGCTGTTCGGTTTTTTCATGCTCCTCATGTATTTTTGCCACCGATTCATTTCGTAAAACCGCATTGATCATCATAAGACCGGCTGATTGTAAAATATGTATTTCTTCTTCTGAAAAAGACCGTTCTGTTTTACAGCTGTCAAGAGTGAAAACACCCCAAAATTTATCACGTAAAAATAATGGAATAACAGCGATTGATTTAATTTTAAAATTTGAAAAAAAATCTTGAACATCATGAGGCATTATTCGTGCAGGACCATGAATAATCTCTCCGTCTTTTATTATATTTTCCCATCGAGGCAATGCCTGATAAGGTATGTGTATATTAAGAGGAATTTTATTTTTAGGATCGACGGTTTCATTATCCCATTCAAACTTATGAAATAAAACATTTTCTCCGTTTAACTCCCCATTACGCCAGATATGCACACGATCAACATTTACACGATTACCCACATATTCCATACATTCTGTAAGAGATTCTTCAAATGATTTTTCTTCATTTACAGAAAGCAGAGCAGCGGCGGCATGGTTAACCGTTTTTAATAATGCATCCCTCTCTGCAAGCTGTTCTATCATTTTATTAAAAGAATTTGAAAATTCTCCCATAAAATCTATGCGCTGTTTATAATCACCTTGCGCTATTTGCTGTACCTGCCATGTTAAATGTTTTAATGATGCATGCAATGATTTTAAAGGGGCTGCTATTTCATTTTTTCGGGAAGGCAGTTCATCTGTCAGTATTCCTTTAGATAATGATTTTGCAAGTGTCCGCGCTTCTGAAACACAATCACAAAGGAATTTCATTTCTTTGATTAATTCATGATATTCTTCTGGGAGTTCATCGGTATTAATTGCGGCGTTTGCCGGGTTTGAGATCAAATCACGTAAATATTTTAATAAAATATTTGCAGTGGGATCTGATTTCATTGTCATTTACCAGCCTTTACGCCGTGTCTAACAATTTGCTGTTATGCTAACACTTTTCCTGTGAAACGGCAGACTCTCGCGCCGTTTGCCCAGCAATCTGTTTCACGGACATCATATTTTTTTCCTGTATATGTTTCCAGAATGCCGGAAATTAATCCTTCATCGTAAACACATACATTTTCGTTTGTAATCGGAAGCCCGCTGCAGTCTAAATCCTGCTCGACAGTCAGTACAATAAAACCGTTATCAGGTTTAAACTCTTCTATTCTGAATATGCCGATTTTTAAATCTTGCAGGGTTTTTTGCAGATGTGCTATAAAGACATTAAATTCACCTTTCAAATCCAAAACATTCTTTGCGAATTCTTTTCCCGCTAAAAAGCCGGCTTGACGGAAATACTCATTTGCCTTCTCAATCCCGTGTTCCTTGCTGAGTATGTCAAGCATTGTATATTGCATAAGGCGGTAGACCAGAACAGGCATATCTTCCCCCAAATCTCTTCTCCCTTCTTTGATATCTCCCAGATTTTCCCATTTAAACTCTTCATGTCCGCTGTTATTATTTTCCATATTATCGCCGCCTTTTAAAAAGATTAATTAAATAATAGCACAGAGTAAAAAATTTTACAATTATGAATTTGCCGTAACCTGTTTAATTATTTAACAATTTGACAGTTTTTGCCGTCCGTGCGTACCTTGTAAAGCGTTTTTTGATCGGCAGTTTGAAAATAAATCCAAGCGCCTGCTACATTGATAGAACAAGAAGAAATATCATTTAGTTTTTGCCTGCCTGTCCCGTCTATGCTGATTTTGTATAATTTGCCGCCGTCGGATTTATTTGCATAATATATCCATTCGCCTGCAACATTGATTGAATCTACGTTATCATCACAAAGTTTGATACTTTTTTTTCCGTCTGTTTGTATCTTGTATAATTTATCGCCGTCATCTCCGTTTCTGAAATAGATATAATCTCCTGCAACATTTATGGAAACAAATTTGCCGTTGCTTATTTTCTGACTTCCTGTTCCGTCTTTTTTTATTTTGCAAAGTTCTGTGCGGTTTTTTATAAAGTATACCCAATCATCTGCAACATTAATAAAAACACCTTTTTCATCTCCGAGTTTTTGATGCTGTGATCCGTCAATATTTATTTTGTAAATTATAGAAGAAAAAGAACCTCTGTAGTAAATCCAATCACCTGCTAAGGTGACACCAAGACAATAAGAATTATCGCTGAATTTTGATCGGTTGGTTCCGTCTGTTCTTATTTTATAAATTCTTCTGTCATCATCAATATTTGAATAGTACAGCCATGCACCTGTTATATTAATATACGCAACTTTATCATCGCAGAGTTTTGAACAGCTTGTTCCGTCTGTTTTTATTCTATAAAGTTTGCCTCCGTCATTTACATTTTGATAAAAAATCCACTCGCCTTTAATTGCGGCATATCCGCCGTTATTAATATTGCCGAAAGTATTTCCAAGCTGCCAATCCCTGTAACGCTTTTTTTCTGTGTCAGGTGCAGGTGCGGGAGCAGGTTTGGGCGGCGTGGGAGCGGCGGGTTTCGGAGGTGTTGGAGGAGCAGGTGTGTTAGGTGTAACTGCTGTTCCGCAGTAAGGGCATGATTTCCATTCTTCCGGAAGTTCCTTTCCGCATTTTTTACAGCAGTTCTTTTCTTTTTCTACGCCTTTTAAAATATAAACAAGTACATCTACTACAGTTTTTGCACGTGTTTCTACCATGTTGTGATCTTCATGCAAAAGCCTTATTTGAACTTTTCTGCAAGTTTCAATATCTTTATCCGGTGCTGCATGAATCGCTCTTTGTACTTTAGCATCCAGCGCCTGCTGCAAAAGCCGGCTTTCTTTTTTAAATTCTCCCCTTGTATAATCGGCAAGAAATGCCTTGCATTTTGAAGCGTCAACAATCGCCTCTATGCCGTGTTCTTTGATGATAATTTTTAAAATGTCAATAAAGCCCTGATCCATAATTACTTTTATTTTACTATTTTCTTTATTTATTGACAAGGCGAAGTATCCCGCAGTTTATTGGCATGAAAAGCGGTTTATGGTATGATTTTGATAACCGGGAATATGTTAAAAAGCAAGTCAAAATACTACTATTCAAAACTTGATAACGGCAGCAAAGCTGTTTACGATAGTATTCTTTCTGCATGGGAAGTATATAATCAAAATCCGTCATTTCAAATGGACGGTAAAATCAATATGCAAAAAATATTTGAATACATTAAATTTGATAACCCCGGTTTATTTTTTGTTGATTTTAAAAGCATCTCTGTTTCCGGTTCCGGATCAAGCGGGAAAGTGCAGTCAAGCTTTCTTTATAATAAAAATCAAATTATCAATATGGAAAAGAAAATAGAAGCGATCATTGCTTCCATTTTATTGTCTGATAATTTTAAAACGGCAGACAGTTACGGCAAAGAAATTATCTTGCACGATTATCTTGTAAAACATATTGTGTATACTCTTAACACTTCCAATGATGAAACAACCTCTGTTGCAGGCGCGCTCCTTGCCGGAAAAGCTGTATGCGAAGGATTTGCAAAAGCTTTTAAATTGTTATGCGACAATGCAGGCTTGTCATGTATTTTTGTCAGCGGGAAAGCAGTTTCACCTTACGGTATCGGTCAGGAGCGTCATGCATGGAATATTATAAAGATTGATAACGCTTGTGCTCATATTGATGTAACATGGGATAATACAAGCGGCGGCGGTGACAATTGTTACGACCACTTTAATTTAACAGACGATGATGTTAAAAAAGATCACACATGGGAGAAGGCGCTATTTCCCATGTGCAATTCCCCCCAATTAAATTATTATTTAAAAAACAAAATATGCGCCGCTAACCGCGAAGAATTTATAAAGTTTATTAAAGAGCAGGCTAAACAAGGAAAGAAAATGATCTCTGTAAAACTAACGGGACGTGAAATAACAAACGATCAATTAATGAAAGCTGTAAACGAGGCTTTGTTTGGAATTATAAAACCCGGACAGCAATTAGGGTTTCAATATAATAAATACAGGCATATAGTTAAAGTTAAGATTTTATAGCTCCTAAGGGTCAGCAATTATTTAACAATAAATCGGTTTGTGCCGTCTTTTCGCATTCTGTAAAGATTGTAAACATCATCATAATTGACATAGAATATCCAATCTCCTGCAATATTAATATAACCGCCGCTGTCATTGCTGAGTTTTGTCCGGCAAGTTCCATTTGTTTTTATTTTGTATATTTTCGCATGGTCACTCTCATTTTGATAATAAACCCAATCACCGTCTGTATTAATACTAGCGCCGTGATCATTACACAGTAATTGCCGGCAAGTTCCGTCTGTTTTTATTTTGTAAATTTTATTGCTGTCATCACCATTAATATAATATATCCAATCATTATTAGGGCAAACATAATAACTAAAATCATCGTTAAGCTTTTTTTGATTTGTTCCGTCTGTATTCATTCTGAAGATTCTCCTAATGTTACGGCTTTTATATTTTTGGATTAATTTGTCATCCGCTCTCCAATCATCTAAGCGATAGTAAAAATAATTATCTGTCATCATTAAATCAACAATGTTATCAAAAAATCCTATAGATATATGATTAGTTCCATCTATGTTTACCATCCAAATACATCCTCCTTTATTATCAAGAAGCGTTAAGTAGTAAATCAATTCGCCTGATACATTAAAACAAGCAGCATTGCAACCATTAAGTTTTGTTCGTTCTGTTCCGTCTGTGCGGATTTTATATATTGTATTGCCGTCATCCTTATTTTGATAATAAATCCAATTATTTTGTATGTTAAGATAAGCACACTTATCATTAGTAACTATCTCAGAATTGCTGAAACAACCTGTTGCGTCTATAAATAATTTATAAAGTTTATCGCCGTCTTTACGGTTTACAAAATAAAGCCACCCGTCTTGAAAAGCGACATACCCTTGATTTGCTGTATTGCCCGGAGTGTTTCCGTTAATCACAAGAGGTGTTAAAGGTTTTGCAGGTAATGGCTGCGGGGATGCGGTTTGAAGTTCGCTGTGAGAACTTACAGCCTCACCGCAATAAGGACAGGCTTTCCAGTCATCAGGTAATTCCTTTTTGCATTTTTTACAGTAATTTTTTTCCTTTTCTATATTTCTTAAAACCAAAACAAGAGTGTCAACAATATCTTTTGCTCTTTCTTCTCTTAATGAATATTCTTCGTATAACAACCTTACCTGTTGCTTTCTGCAGATGTCAATCTCTTGCGATTTATTAATCGCTTCCGTTACTTTTGCATCAATCGCATAAAATAAAAGACGGCTTTCTTTTTTATATTCGCCTTTTGTATAATCGGCTAACAGAGCTTTGCATTTTGATACATCAAGAAATACTGCTTTGCCGTGATCTTTGAGTACGGTTTGAAGGATATCGATAAAGCCTTGTTCCATCGGCGGCTTGCTCCTTAATAGGATATTATTAATACAACAGAATAATTTCTAAGAGGAATTTGATAAAATTTATCCTTGTGAATGTGCAGTAATTAAATCTTTGCGAAGCATTGCAGCAATTACTTCTGAAGGTGTTTGCCGTGTTGCAAGTGCTTTTGCGTTGAGAATTCTTGCTGTGTTTTCGTCAAGTCCGACTATTTGAAAACCTCTACGTGAAAAAAAGCCGTTTCCATTAGGACCTAGAGTTGGAACATTGTTTGTTAAGCGATCATCAAGAGCATAATATTCTTCATCTGTCATATCTTTCATTGTTTCTCCTATGTGTTCATTTGGGCTGCTACTTTATCACGCAAAGCCATTGCGTGAAATACTTTAATCGTTTTTTCATCAACAATGTTATAGAACACTTCCAGAGGATTTCCTCTGGTGTCAAATCCAATAATGGCAAATATATCATCTTCTCCCAATAGAAGTCCTTCATAAATATTGGTTTCAACAGCTCTTTCTATGTCATCTTGTGTAAAACCATGTCTGAAAGCTGATTCAATGAATATAATCTTATCTGCCATTTTATCTTGTAAATATAGAATAATACAAAAAAAAATGGTTGTCAAACCGGAAATTTGAGAACTGTTTATTATTGATATACTTTATTTTCAGCTAATCGTTGCAATCGGTTGATTACAATTTACTTGGCTTCCTTTTTGAACAAGAAAGTGTATCTTGCCCGCTTCATTTGCTTTTATTTCAAGTTCCATGTTCATAAATTCAAGAATTAAAATTGTATCACTTTGTTTTATATTTGCACCTTCTTGTGCAACAAAGCGTAGGATAGTTCCTGCTACAGGAGCGAGGACAGTTGCTCCCGCAGATGTTATAGGTTTAACCGGAGGTGTTGCAGGTTTTCCCCTTCCAAAAGAAGATAACGGATTCCAAGGTGTTATAGGTTTAACCGGAGATGTTGCAGGTTTTGGAGGAGGATCAATAGGCGCAGGCGGCGGGAAAAAATTTGCAAGTTCATTAAAAGATGCAGCTTCAACCCAATCNTTTGTTCCTGTTTTCCACATNAGTGTTTGCCGCTTAATAAGCCCTTCATTAATCTTTTTTATAATAACATCGTAATCAACAGGACCTTTATCTTCTCCGTTTANCGAATAATAATATTTTGTTTCTGTTTTTATTTCCGCTTCTTTCTTGGATTGATTCTCAATAGAAATAGTTTCNCGTTTTTTAATCGGCACGCCTTTTATAACAAAGATTAGAGTATCTACCATATCTACGGCAATATCTTCCGCCATACCGTAATCTTCGCATAACACTCTTACCTGCTGTTTTCTGCAAATGTCAATCTCCTGCGTTTTCTCAACCGCCTTCTGAACTTTAGCGTCAAGGGCTTGTAAGAAAATACGGCTCTCTTTTTTATATTCGCCTTTTGTGTAATCTGCTAACAGAGCTTTGCATTTTGATGCGTCAAGAAATACTGCTTTGCCGTGGTCTTTGAGTACTGTTTGAAGGATGCCGATAAAGCCTTGTTCCATTTTTTTACTCCCTATTTAATAATATTTTACTATGTAATTAATTAAATAACAATGCGAGGTTGGCAAAAATAAAATATTTCTTTATTATCAATAACTAGAGAGGAAAAATGAATAATAAATCTTACATACTTGGAAACACAGAAATTATCAAATTTAAAAATAATGTTGATCTGTGTATCGGAACCGGCAGAATGGGGCTTGCGCTGCAAAAAGAATATTTTGAGCAGCTTAAATTTGTGCAGGAAAATATCGGCTTTAAACAGATTCGCGGGCATGGAATTTTTCATGAAGATATGTCGATATATCAGGAATATAAAAATGAAGACGGTGATATTATGCCGGAATATAATTTTACATATCTTGATTTTGTGATGGACAGTTATCTGGAACTTAATATCCGTCCTTTTATCGAGTTGGGTTTCATGCCGCATGCGATAGCCTCAGGCGATCAATCTGTATTTTATTGGAAAGGAAATGTCACGCCCCCTAAAGATTACGCTAAATGGAATAAACTTGTTGATGCAACGCTCAGGCACTTGATTGCACGTTACGGTGATGAAGAAGTTACATCATGGCTCATTGAAGTTTGGAATGAGCCGAACCTCGATCATTTTTGGAAAGATAAAAACAAAAAAGAATATTTTAAATTATTTAAAGAGACAATAACAACGATAAAAGCAATTGATAAGCGTTTCCGTGTCGGAGGTCCTGCAATCTGCGGCGTGGACGATGTTTCATGGCTTACAGATTTTTTAAATTTCTGCCGCGATGAAAAAATCCCTCTTGATTTTGTTACGCGACATCAATATAACATTTCCCTGCCGGAAAGGAACGGGCGTTACGGTTATCCGAAACTTATCCCGCTTTCTGCCTCGTGCGCCGAGACAGACAGGTCGCGTGTTATCATCGACAGTTTCAAAGAGTTTCGCGGTATGGAAATGCACGTAACAGAGTTCAGTACATCGTATTCACCTGTCACGCCGCTCCATGACACAAATATCAATGCCGCATATCTTGCTTACTTACTTTCCCGTCTCGGTGATACCTGCGAATCATATTCGTACTGGACATTCGGCGATATTTTTGAAGAGAGCGGAGTGCCTTTCACTCCGTTTCACGGCGGCTTCGGGCTTGTAGCAAACGGCAAAATTCCTAAACCGACATTTTGGGCGTTTAAGTTTTTTAAAGATTTGGGAAACGGCGAATGCATTCACCGTTCGCAGGAAGCTGTGGTCATAAAAAAGAGTGACGGAACTTATCGGGGTATTGCATGGAATGTCGGCGCGAAAGAAGAAACAGCCGCGCTGACGCTGAGTTTTACAATGGAGAATGCAAATTATAAAGGCGAATACTGCATCGTAACAAAGACCGTTGATGAAAATGTCTGCAACCCCTTAAAAATATGGCACGACATCGGAGAGCCTTCCAGCCTGTCACAAAAAGAAAAATTACTGTTAAGGGAAAGCGCCCATCCGCTTGTAAAAACTCACCGCGGTAAAGGAACGCCTGTGGTTGAATTGATTCTTGAGCGGAATGCGCTCATTTATTTCGAGGTTTTCCCGTCAAAAATTGAAAGCGACAGAGGGTTTGACTATGAACGTGCCGCAAATATTGAGTTTACGGGGGAATAGGGTATTGTTCCATCATCTTGAGCTAAATATATATTTATAGTATATTAATGAAATGAAATTTAATCCGGCAAAGGGTAGAATCAGCCCGAACATGATTATAATAATTATTGTTGGAATATTGGCTCTTATTTTATTAGGTACCAGTGTTTTTATTGTTGACCAGACAGAGCAGGCGGTAATGACCCGTTTCGGCAGGTATACCAACACAAAGGGTCCCGGTCTTCATTTTAAACTGCCTTTCGGTATTGACCGAAACTACACCGTAAATGTTACCACTGTGCAGACCCAAGAATTCGGTTTCCGCACCATGAGGAGCGGGAGTTTTCCTACTTATTCAAGCCAGACAACAGAGTCTGTAATGCTCACAGGTGACCTTAACATTGTTGATGTTGAATGGATCATTCAATACCGTGTGGTCGATCCTAGGGCATGGACTTTCAATGTGAATGAACGTGTTGCCACTATCCGCGATGTGTCGCGCTCTGCTATCAATATGCTTGTCGGCGATCGTGCAATTATGGATATTATGGGAATTGAGCGCAGCGCTATCGAAGAAGCAGGTCTTGCTTTTATGAACGAAACATTTCGCGGATACGATTTAGGCATCGATGTAATTGCAGTTAAGCTCCAAAATGTAACCCCTCCTTCGGGCGTGCAGGAAGCTTTTGAAGATGTCAACAAAGCGATGCAGGATCAAGAGCGTCTTATCAATGAAGGTCAGCAGGCTTACAACGAAGAGATTCCCAAAACCAGAGGTGAAGTCCGGCAGTTGCTTCAAATTGCGCAAGGTTATGCGACAGAGCGCGTGAACAGGGCAAGGGGTGATGTTGCGCGTTTTAATTCCGTATATAACGAATTCCGCAATTCACCTGAAGTAACAAGGCAGCGTTTATATTATGAAATGATAGAAGAAGTTTTCCAAAATGAAAAAGACATGACAATTATCGACCGCAATCTTGATAATTTTCTGCCTATGATGAATCTGGGAGGAAGATAATGAAAAAAATAATCACAACCATAATTGTTATCTTTGTTGTTTTTATCGGTATAGTAGTAGCAGGCCCTCTTTTTATTATTAACGAAGGCGAACAAGCTGTTGTTGTTCAGCTAGGACGTATATCAAATGTAATTACCACAGCAGGATTAAAATTAAAAGTTCCTTTTATAGATGAAGTTGTCCGTTATCCGAAAAAAATTATGGCATGGGACGGCGAAGCAAGAATAATCCCGACAGCAGAAAGACAATTTATTTTTGTTGATGTTGTTGCGCGCTGGCGCATTGCCGATCCAAAGAAATTTTATGAATCAATTAAAACTATTGATGCAGCCTATTCAAGACTTGCAGAAATTATCGATTCAGAAGTTAGAACTGTAGTTACAAGAAATCCATTAATCGAATCGGTAAGGAATTCTGATATCATCATGGATCGGTCTTCCGGCATTGAAATAGAAATAACAGAAGGAAGCGAAGAAGAAGTTATCAGCACTCCCATGCAGGTTAATTACAGCCATGAGCCGATAAAAAAAGGACGGCGCAGACTTGCAGAGGAGATTCTTGCAAACTCACGCGGTATGGTTCCTGAATACGGAATTGAACTTATTGATGTTGTTACGCGTCAGATTAGTTATTCTCCCGAGCTTACGCCCAGTGTTTATGCACGTATGAAAAGAGAACGCGATCAGATAGCAATGTATTACCGTTCGCAAGGCGAAGGAAAAAAAGCGGAATGGCTTGGACGAATGAATAACGAAAAACGTTCATTGCTTTCTGCAGCTTACATGGAAGCCGAAGAAATACGCGGAAGGGCAGATGCAGAGGCTTCAAGAATTTATGCGGAAGCATATAACAGAGACAGGTCATTTTTTGATTTCTGGAGAGCGATTGAGTCGTATCGTCAAACAATGCCGAAGTTCAAGAAAACTCTTACAACTGATATGGATTATTTCCGTTATCTGTATTCACCAAGACAATAATAAAAGGATTAAAAATATAATAGTTTATGATGGAAAAGCGTGTACTTATTGCTAAGATAGATAATAATTCTGCAATGTATGAGGAAATGCAGAAGCAGGGATTGCAGTCTGAATTTGCCGTCTGTTTTGATACAGGATTAGATCCGCGCGCTTTTGCACGTACAAAAATGTCTCAAAGTTTAATTGAGAAAGGTTATGTTGTTTCTCCGGACGGAACACACACTGAATGGAAAGCGGCGGGTGTAAAAGAAGTAAATAATTTAATGAGAGTTTGGGGCCCGCTCTTTGCGGGAAAAAGACTCGATTTACTTCTTGAAGGAGTCGATTCTGTTGTAACAGATTCCGCCGCTGCACAGCAAACCGCTTTATTTGCAGTTGCGTCATGGATAAGAGCGAAAATGTTTCTGGGAGATAAAAAATCTACTCTTAATCCGGGCGCGTGTTTTTTAAATAAAACTAATGTTTACTTTGCTCCCGAACATTTATCTAACCGCTGTCTTTTTATCGAAGGATCAGAAATTGATCGTTATAATTGTCCCGATCTTGTCGGTATGGATGCGGTTGCATTTTGTGCCGGTGTAATGCTTTATAAGGTGCTGACCAAATCTCATCCTTATCCGACAGCAGATATATTTCAGGATATGAGGGAAGGAATATTTTTACCGATTAATCTTGCTGTTCCTGATATTGATGAAGAGCTGGCAATCCTTATTCATGCTGCGCTTTCTCTGCCGGCAGAAAAAAAACGAACTTCAAAAAGCGGAACTGATATTCTTGCAGAAATATTAGAATTAATTATGGATAAACAATCAGGTGCTGCAAAAACAACCGCAGTAAATATTTCAGAGTTATTTGTTGAATTATCTGCCGAAAAAAAACTGCAAGCCGAAAAAGAAAAAAAAAGTTATTTGTTAAAACAAAAAATAAAAGTAGGTACACGGCGTTTTGTTACAAGTAATAAATATCTTTTGATTGGAATTGGTATAGGAGTGCTTTTCCTCCTTTTTGTAGTATTCAGCACCGCAAGAGGTTTTTCACAGCGTCCGACAACATCAGGAATGGATCCTTTCAGTGTAGTAACGGCTTACTATGATTCATTTAATTCATTAAATCATATCTTAATGGACGCATGTATTATGGGAGCGGATAAAACCGATGTAAATGTTGTTACAAGTGTTTTTGCAATCAGCAGAACAAGACAAGCGCATGAAAATAGAACAAATCCCCCAATTATTTCAGCAAGAGCGTGGCTGGAAAGCGGAGGAACGCTTCCTGCTCCAGATGTATTTGGCGTAACGGACTTAAATATTATCCATGAATCCGGCACAGAATTTGACAAGATGGTAATTTACCGCATAAATTATTCGATATGGGCTCCGAATGAACATGAAAGAAAGCGTACCGATGTACTCACATTAAGAAAAGACAGACGAAAACATTGGCGTATAATAGAAATATTAAGAACCGAAAGATAATTGTTAAACGCTTAACCATTCATCAATTAAAGCACGTGACAACGATCCTTTAGAGGGAAGAAGAGGCATATTGTCTTTTGTGAACCATCTTGCATCTTGAATTTCTTCTCCGTCCGGTTTGATTATTCCTGACGCATAACGTGCCTTATAACCGACCATCAATGAATTGGGAAAGGGCCATGGCTGTGATTTAACATATTCAATATCTTTTACTTCGATGCTTATCTCTTCGCGGATTTCCCTTACCACAGTTTCTTCAAGCGTTTCTCCTGCTTCATTAAACCCGGAAATATGACTGTAAACCCCTTCTTTAAATCTTTTGTTATGTGCAAGAAGGATTTTGTTTTCATCGGTAATAAGGACAATGACAGCAGGGCAAATGCGCGGGAATTCAAGCCGTCCGCAATTTGGGCATTGTCTGTGTTCCTGCTCCGGTACATCAGCATTTCTTGAACCGCAAGTCCCGCAAAAACGAGAATCCTGCCTCCACTTTGCAATGTGGGAAACCCTTAGAATATGGGAAAAAGGTTTGCCGCTCTCTGCTGACATGGTAAGTATTTGGCGGATAGGAATCGCCTTCCAATCAGACGGTAAAACGGTATCTAAAGGAACGGAGACCCCCGCTATCATCGTATTTTGATCAAGAGACGGAGTCTCAAAAATATCAGCGTTTTTAAATTCCTTTGCACAAACAGCGTTTGCAAACTCTGACGGCACAAACAGGGTTTCCAAACTGTCTGTCTGAGTCTCCAAAGTTTCTGCAGGTAAAAGCAAGGTATCGCCTTGAAAGAAAAATACTTGTCTTTCGTTTGTCAAATTATTCTCCTGAAATTAATAATAATCATAAATTTATTGTTATTCAATGTTTTACAGTATATAATTGATATATAAATATTAACAACTTTTCGGGAGGAGGCTGTTATATGAATAAAATAAATTATCTGGAAATGCTGCCTTTAAGCGGTATAGCCAAATATGAAAAAGGACTGCATAACGACGGTGTCCCATTTGCAGGCTATCCCAGAGTTCACCCTTCAGATAAAACTAAACTAATTCTTGTTAACGATCCTTTGGGGAGCGAACCGACAGTACTTGAGTTTAAACTTGAAGATATCTTATATGTTGATGAGATTCCATCTGCTGTTACTGAAGCAGGGGAAGGCGTACCAATGATAAAATTATGGGTGCAGCGGGGAGCAATCGGAGTGATACTTGAACCTTTTGAAGTAAATGATCCTATACAATTTGCAGGCAAGGTAAGAGCGGTTAAAGAACGCATTTTGCAATACGATCATACATCTGCCGATTTTAGTAATGATAAAAAATCAACGCAAGTTAATCTGTAAATTATGAATACATTAGAATTCCCTCCGGCTTTACGTTCTCCTCTTTTTATTACTGAAACATACAACGAAGTACGCTGCGGCCTCTGCCCTAACTACTGCGAAATTAAAAACGGCGGTTTCGGTGTTTGCGGCGTTAGGGG
This sequence comes from Treponema sp., assembly GCA_009787695.1. Lineage (GTDB taxonomy): Bacteria > Spirochaetota > Spirochaetia > Treponematales > Breznakiellaceae > WQXQ01. The sequence continues at coordinate 6,081 of WQSW01000020.1, read as the reverse complement.
AAATAAAGGCGGAAAAGGTATAATACCTTTTTACGGATTTGTTTCTGCGTTAGCCGTCGATCCAATCGAAAAAAAACCTCTTTATCACTTTAAACCGGGCTCGCAGATATTATCGCTCGGTTTTGCAGGCTGTAATCTCCGCTGTCCGTTTTGCCAGAATTGGCACATTTCGCAGAATACAAATATTTCCGGCAAATGGATAAAACCCGGCGAAATAATTTCTTCCGCATTAAGACAGGATATTCCGTCTATCGCTTATACCTATTCCGAATCGCTTATCCACATTGAATATTTACTTGACTGCATGATGCTTGCACGCAGGCATGGAATCGCCAATGTACTTGTAACAAACGGCTGCGTTAATCACAAGGCTGCTGTAAAAGTTTTAAAATTCGCTGATGCTGTCAATATTGATTTAAAATCTTTCTCTGAAGAAACTTACAAAAAACATTTAGGCGGAGATTTTAAAACCATATTAAATTTTATTGAGCTCGCTTACAAAATGCGTGTTCATATAGAAATTACAACCTTAGTTGTGCCTGAACTTAACGCCTCAGAAAATGAGTTGACTTCCATTGCAGATTATATTGCATCTATAGATAAAGATATTCCATGGCATCTGTCAGCTTATCATCCTGAATACCGATGGAATGCGCCTCCCACCGATCCTGCTTTCTTACTGCAAACAGCAAACAATGCAAAAAAGAAACTTACATTTGTTTACACAGGTAATATTGTTTCCAGCAATGACACATACTGTTCAATCTGCAGCGGCGCTCTTGTAAAAAGAAACGGTTACAATGTCGATCTTTCAGGATTAATAAATGGAAACTGCGCAATCTGCGGAAAGACTCCAAAAATTGTTTTTTGAAGTTTGAAATAAATATATTTTTTTTGCAAATAATCAAAAAAGCAAATAAAATCAAATTTCCCAATTTTATAACTATTATTCTTTTTTTAGGACGGTTTGGAAAGGAAATATGTACGAATGGCATAGGTTAATTCAAATTGTAGTAGATGAAATTGACGAAAGAATAAAGTCTCTGCCGAGCTTGAAAAGCGAAGATTCTCTTCTTGATGAAGCTTTAACCTTGCAGTCACTTTCAAAGAAACTTGGATATTCGGAGTTTCATACCACAAGGAGATTTAAGGAAATTTCGGGAATTTTATTGGGGGATTATATCCGCTTAAGAAAACTTGCGTTTGCTATCATTGAAGTACGTGATACGAAATGCAGGTTTTTGGATATTGCTCTTAAATACGGTTTTGGAAGTCACGAGGCTTTTACAAGAGCGTTTAAGACAGCATATGGTATAACACCGAAAAATTATCGCAAAAATCCTTTACCTGTTGTTCTTCGTACAAAAATTTCCGTTTTTGATCGTTACTTTTTTGGATTAGGAGAAATCGGTATGATTAAATCAACGGATGACGTAAAGGTCTATTTTATCACGATGCCCTCTCATAAATTTTTACATATTAAAAATTATGAAAGCAGCGGATATTGGGATTTCTGGGAGAAACAGGAAAAAATTCCCGGTCAGGATTGTAATACAATTTGCGGATTACTGGACAGTATAAAAGGAAAACTGGACGGTAAAGATGATGTTACAGGAAAATATTCAGGTCAAATAATGGCTTATATTTTTGAAAGCAACGGAAAAAAAGCTGAAAGTTACGGTGTAAGGCTGCCTGCAAATTATAACGGTACAATACCTGAAAATATGTTATTAATTGATGTTCCCGAAATGGAATATATTGTTTTTGAACATGGTCCTTTTAATTATGAAGAGGAAAGCGAGACTGTAGGTCTTAAATTACAAGAGGCTATAGACACTTTTGATTTTTCAAAAACGGAATATAAGCCCGATACATCTAAAGGAAGAATAAGTTATTTTTATTTTGTTCCTGAAAGTTTTGAAAAAAGAATACAACCGGTAATTAAAAAGTAAGCGTTGCAGTGCCGGCAATTAGTCTCCCCTTGACTATCTCTCTTTATCAGTATAAAAAAAAATATGCAAAGAAGTATTAAATATTTAAATTTCTGGAAAAAATACGGACCTTACGCGCTTGTTGCAGGAGGCTCAAATGGTTTAGGTGCGGCTTTTGCCGAAGCACTGGCGCGGAGGGGGTTAAATCTTGTTTTAATAGCACGCGAAATAGAGAGGCTGGAAGAGACTGCAAAAAAAATAAGAGAAAAATACTCTGTAGATGTTACAACCTTCGCAGCCGATTTGGCAGATTTTGAAAAAACTAAAACATTTCTTTCTGATTTTAAACACCCAATCAACATTTTAGTTTACAATGCCGCATTCGCTCCTATCGGGTTATTTGAAAACACGAGCGAGGATAATCTGTCGCTTGCAGCTTCTGTCAATGTCAGAACCCCTCTCCTGCTTGTAAAATATTTAAGCGGTGCAATGATTCAAAATGAAAGAGGCGGCATTGTATTGATGTCTTCTCTTGCAGGAGGGCAGGGCAGTCCGAACTTAGCGGCATATGCGGCGACAAAAGCGTTTAACGCAGTCCTTGCAGAAGGTTTGTGGAAAGAATTAAAACCTCACGGCATTGATGTTATCGGCTGCTGTGCAGGTGCGATTCTCACACCGGGTTATGAAAATGCAAACTCTGATCGTGCAAAGGATGAAAAGCCCGCACCCGGAACAATGACTGCAAAAGATGTTGCCGAACAAACATTGAACGCTCTTGGGAAGGGACCGATTATTATTCCCGGAACTGTAAATAAAATAGCGCGTTTTTTGCTCACACGGCTTTTGACCAAAAAAGCGGCAATCAGTATAATGTCAAGTAACACAGGAGGTTTGTCGTGAGTTTTTCAGTCTTCGGTTTTCTTTCACCTATCATCGCTTATGCAGGAATCACTCTCTTACATATAATTCTGCCTGTAAGAAAAATAAAAGGTTATGTGAAACATGAAAAAACAGGCGAGATTTTAAATTACCGGATTAATGGTAAATTAGTTCTGCCTGTAAGTATTCTTGTCTGGTTTGGGTTAGGTTATTTTAATATTGTAGCATACGACTGGCTTTATCAAGTTAGATGGGAAAGTGTTATCACCGCAATTGTTATGGGATTAATTTTTTCTTTTATACTTGTGTTAAAAGCGCCTTCAACAGGGAAACCTTTTCTTGCAGATTTTTGGTTCGGACGAATTTGGAATCCGCAAATTAAAAACGGATTTATTGATGCAAAGATGTGGCTGTATTTGATAGGCGCTGTTATGCTTCAGCTTAATGCTCTTTCTTTTGCCGCTCATCATATCCAAACCCATGAGATCATCAATCCCGGTTTTATGCTCGGCGTTGTCATGACGGCATGGTTTTGCTGGGATTATCTGATATTCGAGAAAATCCATCTTTATACTTACGATCTTTTTGCAGAGAGGGTTGGTTTCAAATTAGGTTTTGGTTGTTTAACATTCTATCCGTATTTTTATGCAATACCGCTTTGGTGCACTGTCAATCTGCCAAATCCGAATCGTCCGCTTTGGTTTTTAATTTTATGCATCGCTTTATTTTTATTCGGCTGGGTTTTTACACGCGGAGCGAATGTGCAAAAATATATTTTTAAAATTGCGCCTGAAAAAAAGTTTTTGTGGATGAAGCCCGAAGCATTAACCGACGGAAACCGCAGTATTCTTGTCAGCGGATACTGGGGGGCAAGCCGTCACATAAATTACATGGGAGAAATCATTCAAGCGATAGCAATTGCGATGAGTGCAGGGTATCTGGGTGTTTGGCAGGTTTGGCTGTATCCTATTTATTACATCGGACTCTTATTCTCCCGTCAGGCTGATGATGATAAAATTTGTAAAGCAAAATACGGAGAATTATGGGATACTTATAAAATGAAAGTTAAGTACAGAATTATTCCGTTTATATATTAAAGGAGGAAGTTATGCCGGAAGAAAAAAATCAATCGTGTAAATGCCCGTATTCATGCAATCGTCACGGTAACTGCACAGCGTGTATGGATTATCATTACAAAGACGGATCAAGAACAAATTGCGGTAAAGAAGGCAAACCAAAAGAAAAAAAATAAAACATATAGGAGTAATTACACCGCTTCGCGGTGTATTCGATTAATATCGCCGCTCACGCGGCTTAAATAGAGGTTAATATGAACATTGCTGTATATTTTGATCTTGAAAATATAACAAATTTCAGTCTTTGCGAATTAATGAGAATATTAGACGATAATGGTAAAAATAATATTACCGTAAAAATCGCGGTCGGAAATTCCGCTTCGATAACAAATTACCGCGAAGAACTTAAAAATCAAAATTTTACGATTATAGAAGCGCCTCACATTGTAAAAAAGAAAAACAGAGCGGATATTATTTTATCGGTTATCGCTTATGAAGATTTTTTCTGTCATAAACCGGAAATCGATCAATTTGTTTTTATCGCTTCTGATTCTGACTATACATTCATTATGGATAAACTTAAAAGACAGGGAAAAATAATTTGGCTTGTTTGCAAGGAAGATGAAAAAGAAAAAGAATATTTTAGAACTTGTACCAATAAAATTATTTCAATAGAAGAAATAAAAATAAAGAAAACTCTTGATGAATTAAAAAAATGGCTGCAAAAACAAGGATTTAATGAAAGCGATTTTAATCATTTAATAAATTATTTTAACAACGAATGGAAAAATTCAGAAAAGTTAGTTTTTAATTATAACGAAAAGAAAATTAAAAATTTAAAAGTGCTTCTTTCAAAATTAACAGAAGAACATTTTTTAGATATCAAGAAAGAAGGCAAAAATAGTTTATATAAAATAATTGCGGTTTAAAACTTTGAAAGTTTAATAACAACATCGTTTTGGAGTTACCGGCATCAAAATTCACTCTTTCTTTATTTGCTCCGGCGGAACATCTGCCGTACAAATAGGTTTTGCAGTTTCCTTCGGATAAGCTGCTTTTAACAGTAAGGGTGTAATAAGCACTGTAACAAGCACAACCATTATAATGCTTGGGTACATGATGGAACCTAAATATCCTAAAGCTATACCTTTAGAAGCGACAATGAATGAAACTTCGCCGCGGGCGACCATACCGGCGCCTACCTGTGCGCTTTCTCTGTTTGTAAATTTGCTGAGCTTCGCGCCTAAACCGCAGCCCAAGAATTTAGTCAGTATCGCCGTAACAACAAGTAAAACTGTAAATAAAATCATGCTGCTTGTCATACCTTTAAACGATGTGTGTATGCCGATGTTCGCAAGAAATACGGGAGTAAAAAACATATAAGACAGCCAGTGTGTTTTTGATTCAAGATATTCGACGCACCGCGTACTGCAAAAAGCGACGCCCGCGATATACGCTCCTGTGATATCCGCCAACCCGAAAAGTTCGGCGAGATACGCCATTAAAAAACAATAAGCAATCGCAAAAACTGTGAATCTTCTTTTCTCGCCCATTCGCGCGTAAGCCCAGTTAAACAATTTGTTGACAAGAAGACCTGCTCCAACGGCAAACGCGAAAAACGCGATTATTTTTATCAAAATTATTCCTAATGATAATAATGAAAAACCGTTTGAGCCAACACCCAAAGTAACAGCCAGTACAACTATAACTAAAATGTCATCAAACACAGACGCGCCTAAAAGCGCGGTTCCCGTTTTTGTTTTTAGTTTTCCCATTTCAGAAAGAGCTTCCACTGTGATGCTCGTCGACATTGATGCTATAACAACGCCGATGAAGAAACTTTGAAACATCGAAAGTCCAAGCGTTTTACTGAATAAAATCGCCAAGCCAAAACCTCCGCCCAAAGCTACAACTACGCCAAGAATTGATACTAAAAGAGCAGGTTTTAACACGCCTTTTAACTGCCTAAAGTCTGTTTCCAATCCGGCGGCAAAAAGCAGTAAAATAACTCCAATCTCGGCAATTACGGAAATCGATTTATACATTTCAACATTTGGATCGATAAGATTGAAAACTGCAGGACCCAGTAAAACACCTGCAATTAATGCGCCTATTACTTGCGGCATATGGATACGCTTCATAGCAATGGAAAACGCTTTCGTTGTAAGAAGGATCAAAGCAATGATAAGAAGAAT
>WQSW01000019.1 GCA_009787695.1 Treponema sp. | reverse complement strand
GCAGTAACCTGCCGAGATACCACAGCTTGAAGAAAAATACGAAAGGATATCCGATAATTTTCGCAACTACATTCGGTAATGCAAAAAATACTTTGAGGATAGCTGATACTATTATGTTGAATCCCAGTGAACCGCTGGTGCCGCTGTTAAGACTATCCTGATGCGACTGCGCGTCAGACTCGTTACTAAAATTTTGACCGTCGCTTGTTTGCCATGACATAATTTTCTCCTTCTTTAATTACGCTTTCTTAATGCAATCATCAATCGAAACGGCAGTTTTATTAAAGACACCGCAACGCAGTGTTATTTCTCTTATCAATACTGCCTGTACATTTTTCAAACTCCATGTTTAATCAAAATTTACGTAAACAGACTTTGCAAACATTGTTCTCGGTGTTATAACATTCACCGCAAACCCATCTGCCGCATTTCATACAAAAGTTAAATTGTATACGCGCGTCTAGGTTTGCATGTTCGAACGCTGTCTTATGCTCATACGTCCATACCAATTGCCTGGCTTCTTCATGTTCTATCGCTGAAAATCCTCCTGTCATAAAAGACATGGGGCGGCTTGTCCATTCATTGCCGCAGCAATCGCAATAGAAACTGAAAATAAACCTTTCCTTGTCAGAACGATCCACAGATTTTCGAGTCAGAGGCAGGCTCATAATTAATAATTAACATTAGAAATTTTTTTTGTATACCACAAGAAATGGGGGATTATTTTATAAGAAAAGACGGATGTCCCATATTTTAAGATTGAAATCACCTTCATAAGGAAACAGGATATGAAAAATCTCTATATCATTTTTATTAAAAGGCTCTGTTTGCTTGCCGTAAGAAGGCGAGTCAGGGAGTTCATCAATATTATAACTGAATGCAGAGATAACGCCTTTTTCTGTTTTAAATTCACTTCCGTAAAAATAATATACGGCATCTTTTCCGCCTTTAGTTGTGGAAAGCAGAGCTTCGTATGTATTTCCGTCACCAAATGCAGTAAATGAAAAATACTTGGCGTTTTTAATGGCTTTCAGCGTAGAATCATCGGGAAAAGCGGCTACTCCTGCATAAGAATGATATTTATTCGATACTTTTCCGTGAATAGTATAAGTTTCTGTATTTTTCCCGTTTATATTTTCGATATTTGAAGCAAAAAAAATATTTGTATCATGATGCTCATCTTTAACTATACCCCATTGAGAAAAAACAGCTGTTACTTCCTGCCCGGAAGGTATAACATCAGTTCCTTGTTTTATTTGTTTATATTGAAGAACCGAATCTGTCTTAGAATACTTAATGATAAGATCATTTATTTTATTAACTTCCAATTTACGGTAAATATTTTTTTGATGATCTACAACTGTAGCATAACTTATATTCAAAGCATAAGCGATTTCTTTTGGGACAGAACCTGCAAGCAGCAAATTGAGTATTTCATGCTCACGCGGTGTCAGGTTTTCATTTTTCAAGCTCTCTTGATCGATTTGATACGGCATTGGCATAATTGTAACAAGAAAAGAGAAGTTTAGCAATATTTTAGTGAGGTGCTATTATTTCCCGCCGCCCAATTTAATATTTCTATCCTCTTTAGTAAATGCCATTAAACCCGGCTTTTCGCAGACAAGAGCAAAGTCAATTGAATCAAGAGGCGTTCTTTCGCGGATTAAACTTGTATAAATCCCCGCTTTTTCTACATCACCGATGATGATATACCCGTTTAATTTATTTTCACTGAAAAAAAGTTTTTTGTAATTTTCTTCTTCGCTCTTTAAAAAAACTTCTCCTGTATAATTCCCCGCAGTTATTATGTGCAGACCGAAAAATCCAATCGCATTCATTGGTATCGCCTTATCAAAACTTTTTTCGCCATCCTTTAAAGAAGCCATATTAATTCCTGCGCATTCCCCTTGCATATAGGCGTTAGGCAAAAGCGCCATTATCTTACTCTGTCCGCTGGATATATCCATTGCTTGAGTGCAATCCCCTGCTGCGTAAATATCCTGCATGGAGGTTTCCGATTTATTATTTACAATTATTCCGCGATCAATATTTGCAATATCTTTTAAAAGAGATGTATTTGGGCGCACACCGACAGCAAGAACAAGTACATCAAAATTAATAGTTTCGCCGTTTTCAAAAATTGCTTTGTTACCGTCAAACTTTTTTACGCTGCTTGCAAGTTTAAACTCTATTCCCTGTTTTTCAATATGACTCTGCACAATCTTTGCGCCGTCTTCATCAAGAATACTGGAAAGTATTCTCGGCGCAAGATCAACAACTGTTATTTTTGAAACTCTTTTTATAATTCCTTCCGCACACTTTAACCCGATTAATCCGGCACCGATTATTAAAACTTTTGCATCGCTTTTTTTTGCGATCGCTTCATCTAACTTTTGCGCATCATCTAAGCTCATAAAGGTTACTTTATCTTTTACTGTATCAAGACCTTCAAAGGGCGGGACAAAAGGAGATGAACCTGTTGCAACAAGCAGTTTGTCATAAGTTATTTTACTGTTATTTGAAAGACTCACATTTTTTGTTTTTGCATCAATTGCCGTTACTGAAATATCCGATAAAAAATTAACATTGTTATCTGCATAAAAATTATCGCTGCGGTATTTCATATTTTCTTTTGTAACTTTACCGAGCAGAAGATACGAAATAAGAGGGCGCGAATATGTATGATGTTTTTCGTTTGATATAACAGTGATTTCCCCCTGCTTATCAATCTGACGTATTCCTTCGACAGCTCCTATTCCTGCAGCTGAATTGCCTATTATCACATATTTCATATTTCCCTCTCCTCAAAAACAATAGCGGCGTTGGGGCAGCCCTTTACGCATGCAGGGGAGCCGCCTGTATTTTTTACGCATAATTCGCATTTTTCAACAGCGCCGTCTTCGGAAGGAGAAACCGCGCCGAAAGGACAGCTCAAGATGCATGTATAGCAGCTAACGCACCTGTCATGATTGATCGTAATAACACCGTCTGTAATTGTAAGCGCGCCTGTGATGCAGCCTTTAACACATAACGGCTCTTTGCAATGACGGCAGGAAACTGCAAAACTTATCCCGTCTTTTTCTTCTATTTTAATCTTGGGTCTGATTTTAATATCTTTTAAAGCACGCGCCATGTCCTTTTCGTTTGTTCCGTCACTAACAGAGTTTGCAAATGCGCAGTAATACTCGCACAAGTGACAGCCAAGACACCACTTTTCATTAACGTATACCCTCTTCATAATTACCCCGCTTTAAACATAAAAAAAACGTTCACCGCATAGTAAAAACAACCAACTTTTTGAAGCTGATGTACCATTTTTACTATTCCGGTGAACGCCTTTGTTCCAAAGAGTCTGCCCAACTAATTGAGCGTCTCCTTAGTTTTATTTATATAAAAAAACGGCGATTTTGTCAAGTAAGGGCTGGCATCTCTATAAAAAGACTGTTTATTCTGATATTATTACAAAACAAGAATATGTTTAAATCTCTCATTAAAATAGTAAACAAACTCTTTGGCACAGATGAGAATCATCCGCTTGGTTTTCGCGTAAGGCTTTTTAATATAATGGCGGCGGCAGGGATAACTATTTGTCTGATTATCGGAATTTCAGGAATTTTTATAGGAGCGGGTTTATTCAACTTTTTTATCTGCATGCTTGCAATGGTAATTTCGATAATTCTTCTTTGGTATTCTTATACAAGCGGAAAATATCAGCTCTGTTATACGATCACTTGTTTTTGTATTTTTTTGATTTTATTCCCAGCCCTTTTTTTCACAGGCGGAGGTTATTACAGCAGCTCTCCTTCTTTCTTTGTTTTTGCAGTTCTTTTCACCATCTTTATGCTGGAAGGAAAAAAAATGATAATCATGACAATTGCAGAGCTTGTTGTTTACGTATCTATCTGCATTTATGCCTATTATAATAAGGATAAAATTGTTTTTTTTAATAACGAAAAAGCTGAAGTGATTGATATAATTATCGGCTTTGTTGTTGCCAGTATAGCGTTAGGTGTAATTATGGCGCTACATTTATATTCGTACAACAAAAGGCAGACAGAACTTGAAACAGCACGCAAACAGGTAGAAGAATATGCAAAAATGAAAAGTGAATTGTTTGCAGGAATGAGCCATGAAATGCGCACTCCGTTAACTGTAATGTCTGCATATGCACAATTTGCAGTGGAACAGATTAAAGAATCGGGGGCGAATGAACAAACACTTGCAGACCTTGCAACAATCAGCGATGAAGCAAAAAGGCTTGCAGAAATGGCGGACAATACATTAAAAATACTGATGACTTCCTCCGCTACTTATAATTTAAATTTAATGAAAAAAATTCCTGTCGATATCGGAGAATTATCATCAAGGCTTGTCCATCTTTTAAAACCTATCGCATTACGAAAAGAAAAAATATTGTCGGCAGAGATCGCAGAAAATATACCAATAATACAAGGCGATGCAGATGCATTGATGCAGCTTTTGTGGAATCTTATTCAAAATGCAATAACACATTCAAATGGAAAATCTGTAATTGTTTGTGTAGATCAAAATATTTTTAAAGATAATTTTTTGGGGATAAAATTAATAATAAAAGATGACGGTACAGGAATTGAACCTGACATACTGCCATTTATTTTTGAACACGGAATAAGCGGAAAGGAAGGCGGAAGCGGTATAGGGCTTTCAATCTGCCGTTATATAGCAAGCCGGCACGGCGGAGATATATCCATAGAAAGCGGAACTGACGGAGTAAGCGTATCAGTATTGTTACGCGAACTTATGTAAGTATTAGAACGTTAAACAACATATTAAGGAGAAAATATGTCGGATAAAGGAATTGTGCTTCTTGTTGAAGATAATCAAAATATACTTGATATTAACCGCAGACTGCTTGAAAAAGAAGGTGTTATGGTTCTCACTGCCACTACAATTGAACAAGCGCGTCAGCGTATCAAACTTGCCCGTCCTGATGTTGCCGTTTTAGATATTATGCTTCCTGACGGCAGCGGGCTTGATTTCCTTTCTGAACTGCGCTCTTTATGCGAAACACCTTCCAATCCCGTATGCGCGCTATTTTTAACTGCAAAAGCAGAACGCGCCGATATTCTGGCAGGGCTTTGTGCAGGAAGCAATGATTACATAACAAAACCTTATGATATTGATGAGTTCCGTATGCGTGTTTTAGGTTTTCTCCGGCTGACAGTAACACAGCGAAAAGAAGATACACAGCCGAAGCAGCACGGTCAGGAAAAACCGATTTCCTCTCTTTTAACGGAAAAAGAACTGGCGGTTGCAATGTTAGCTGCAAGAGGTTTTGCAAACAAAGAAATAGCGGATAACGTCTTTCTCTCTGAAAGCCGCGTAAAAACCTGCCTCTCTGGCATTTACCGTAAACTCGGCATATCAGATAAAGAAAATAAACGTGATATATTAATAAAAATGTTAAAAAAATAATAAAAAGTATCAACTAACAGAAAAAATTGATACCACAATGATACTTAAATGATACTTAAAAAATGACACCTAATGCCTATGTATAAGGTATAAGTAAAAAAGCGTTCCTAGCGCCTGCGTTCGCCGCTTTTGCTGCGAACAATTAAAAATTCAAAGAATACTTACGTTAAAGCACTGACAATAACTGCATTGTAAGTGCTATTGCACATTAACGTAAGTTTTCGCCGTCCTTCGGGACGGTTTTTTTTATTAATTTATAATGTTAAATATTCATCGCGCTCTGCGCCGACTGACACATAACGTATCGGGCAGCCGACGGCATTTTCAATATAGCGTATGTATTTAATTGCCGCTTCCGGTAAATCTTCTTTCTTGCGGCATTTGGAAATATCTGTTTTAAAACCGTCCATGTATTCGATTACAGGTTTTGCCTTAATAAGCCTGTCTCCCGAAGGAAATTGATCGCTTTTTTCTCCGTCAATTTCATAAAAGGTGCAAACAGGGATTTTATCAAGATACGAAAGTACATCAAGTTTTGTAAGAGCGATTTCATTCGCGCCTTGTACCATTACGCCGTATTTGCTTGCAGGAATGTCAAAAGCCCCTACCCTGCGCGGACGGCCCGTTGCGGCGCCGTATTCTGCGCCGGCTTCACGTAACGCAAAACTTTCATCTCCTGACATTTCAACGGCAAAGGGTCCCTCCCCTACGCAGCTTGAATATGCTTTCATAACCCCTATTACATGATCAATTTTTTTTCCGGGAATTCCCGCCCCTATCGGCGCGTAGGCTGCAAGTGTCTGTGAAGATGTAGTGTAAGGATAAATTCCGTAATCAATGTCGCGTAACGCTCCAAGCTGGGCTTCAAATAAAACTTTTTTTTCATTCTTTAACGCTTTATTTAAATATTCTGTTGTGTCTGCAATATAAGGTATAAGTTTTTCTCCGTTTTCTTTTAACCAATTTATAATGGAAGAAATATCTATTTTGTTTGCCCCGTAACTACTTAAAGTAAGATTTTTCCATGAAAGAATCTCTGCAACTTTTTGTTCCAGCGTTTCAGGCGATAAAAGGTCTAATATTCTAACTCCCTTTTTCATATATTTATCGCCGTAAACAGGNGCGATGCCTCTTTTTGTAGAACCGTATTTTTTATCTGCAAGACGNTCCTCTTCAAGAATATCCTGCTGCCTGTGATACGGNAAACANATAAACGCTTTATCGCTTATTATTAAACTTTCGGGGGTTACATTAATTCCCTTTTCTTTTAGTTTATCGATCTCGCCGCATAAATGTTCAAGATCGATTACCATTCCGCTGCCCATAATATTTGTAACACCGTCCCTTAAAATACCGGACGGCAAAAGATTTAAAATAAATTTTCCTTTTTCATTTACAACTGTATGCCCTGCATTATTGCCGCCCTGATAACGGCAAATAATATCATAGCCTTCCGACAGCAAATCGACCATGCGCCCCTTGCCTTCATCCCCCCAGTTAATACCGACTATTGCAGTTAACATACTTCCTCCTAAACTGATATTTTAACATCAGCGCCTGTTTGATCTTTATTCGCTTCAAGAATTTTTTGCACCTCACATAAAAATTCCTGCGTCTGCTGCTGCGCCCTTCCTGTAAATTGTTCTGCTTTTAATAAATTATTTAATTCTTCCCTGCTGACACCGAAAGCCTCATCTTGCGCGATACGTTCAATTAAATCATTGTCTGCGCCGTTCAGCTTAATTTGCTTTCCCGCTTCAACAGAATGGACTCTGATTCTTTCGTGTAACGCTTGCCTATCCCCTCCTTTTTTTACGCAGTGCATTAAAATATTTTCTGTAGCCATAAAAGGGAGTTCTTCTTTTAAATGTTTTTCTATTGTTTTAGGATAGACAGTCATGCCTTCTGCAATATTAATCATAAGCATGAGGATTGCATCCGTTGCAAGGAACGCCTCCGGGATTGCGATGCGCCTGTTAGCCGAATCATCTAGGGTGCGCTCAAACCACTGCGCGCTTGCGGTGAGCGCACCGTTAAGCGCGTCAACTGTCACATAACGGGCAAGAGAAGCGATGCGCTCTGACCTCATCGGGTTGCGTTTATATGCCATCGCGCTAGAGCCGACTTGAGCCGACTCAAAAGGCTCGTCAACTTCTTTAAGATGCGACATCAATCTGATGTCATTTGAAAACTTATATGCGCTCTGCGCGATACCTGATAATACAGACAGCGAGTAATAATCAACTTTGCGCGAATAGGTCTGACCGCTTACAGAATAAACTTTTTCAAAGCCCATTTTTTCTGCGATCTTTTTTTCCAATATTTTTACTTTTTCGTGATCATCATCAAAAAGGCTGAGAAAACTCGCGCAGGTTCCCGTTGTGCCTTTGCATCCGAGCAGTTTTAAATTGTTAAGCGTAAACTCGATTTGCTCAAGATCAAAAAGTAAATCCTGCATCCATAGTGTTGCACGCTTTCCCAAAGTTGTCGGCTGAGCCGCTTGAAAATGCGTGTATGCAAGACAAGGCAGGGATTTATGCTCATCTGCAAAATGATAAAGTTTGCCGAGCGCTGTTATTAAAAGATTTTTAATGCGAAGTAAAGCGGAACGCTGAACGATGATGTCAGTATTGTCTCCGACATAGCAAGATGTCGCCCCCAGATGAATAATCGCCATCGCCTTTGGGCACTGATCGCCGAACGCTCTTATATGCGCCATTACATCGTGGCGAAGTTCGCTTTCATATTTAGCGGCTCTTTCATAATCAATATCAAAGATATGAGCTTTCATCTCTTGGATTTGATCATCGCTTATGTTAAGCCCGAGTTCTTTTTGACTTTCGGCTAAAGCGATCCATAATTTACGCCATGTTGAAAATTTAAAATCATCAGAAAAGATACTCTGCATCTGTTCGCTTGCATATCTTTTGCATAAAGGGTTTTCGTAACGGCAAGACTTATCGTCTTTAGACATTCTGAAGTCTCCGAAGAACTTCCCTGTATCCTTCAAGAACATCGCCTAAGTCGCGGCGGAAAACATCTTTATCAAGTTTTTGATTGGTTTTTGCATCCCAGAATCTGCAAGAATCAGGGGATATTTCATCGCATAAAATAATTTTTCCCCCTGCCCTGCCGAACTCAAGTTTAAAATCAACAAGTTTGATTCCCATTTTAATAAACATTGCGCATAACAGACCGTTTATTTTTAACGCCTGCTCTCTCATAAAATTAAGTTCGTTCTCTGTTGCAATACCGATGGCAGTAATCTGGCTGTCGTTAATCATCGGATCGCCTAAGGCATCGCTCTTTAAACTGAATTCTGTAGTAATATTTTTTAAAGCCGTCCCTTCCGGAACGCCGTATTTTTTGGAAAAACTTCCCGCCGCAATATTTCTTACGATAACCTCAACCATAACGATCTCGGCTTTTTTTACAATGGCGGAAGTATCATCAATAACTTTAATTAAATGAGTCTCTATGCCGTTTTTCATTAAATAATCAAAAATTAAATTGGAAATGGCAGAATTTAAAACGCCCTTGCCTGCTAAATCTTCTTTTTTCTCGCCGTTAAAGGCGGTTGCCGTATCCTTGTAACGGATAATATAAGTATCGCTGTCAGGACCTTCGCACACAATTTTTGATTTACCTTCGTATAGTATTTTTTCAGACATTGTTTCCTCCAAGTTAAGTTATACAGTAAAGAAGAGGCTTAGTCAATGTAGAGTAAAAAGTAAAAACCCTCTGTTAAATTAATAATAATTGTATTTTTTTTGCATAATTTCCATAGAAGAACCTTCTGCATGAAAGTTTCGCGCGATAATAATTAAAAAAGTATACTTTTTCTTACTTGTTTTTCGTTAAATTTAAAATATATTTATTGTGACATTTATAATTTGGGGGTAATTAATGAAAAAGAACAAATGGTTTGTTATGGCAGCTTTGTTTGGATTATTATTATCAGTTTGTTTTATCTTAGTTGGCTGTGATTTATTAAATAACTGTAATTGCAGCGGCGGTTGTAAAAATATGGATTTAAGCGGCATGGATTGCAGCGGTATGGATTTAAGCGGTATGTCTTGCCGATAAAATATCAGTTTTTGCATCGTTAATAATAAATCAAGTTAATTTAATGGTTACACAAATTACTTTATTTGGACGGGATATAAGTTTATACTTAATAATGATGATATCCGGCGTTCTTGCTTTCGGATTTTATGCCGGTCTAACAGCTGTAAAACGTAAATATAATTTCATTGATATGTTAATGTTTTTCTTTATTTTATCCATTGGTGTAATATTCGGCAGTCATTTACTTTATGCCTTAGTTCATTATAAAAATACATTTAATGAATTGGAAAATATAAAACAAAAAAACATTATTAGTGCTATCGGCAGTATATTCGGCGGCAGGACTTTTTACGGCGGTCTTATCGGAGCATTGGTTCTAGGTTGGTTTGTTATTTTAAAAGATAAAAACTATATAAAATATTTTGACATAATAGCTTTAGGTATACCTCTATTTCATTTTTTTGCAAAGATAGGCTGTTTTTTAGCCGGCTGTTGTTATGGGATAGAAAGTAAAATCGGTTTTAAATACATCGATAATCATTCGGCAGAAACTGATGAAATTATACGTTTGCCTGTTCAATTATTAGAATCTTTTTTTTGCATAATTTTATTTTTTTATCTTAACTACCTTTTTATAAAAAATAAATTTGAAAATAAATTAATTTATCTTTATTTATTAATTTATTCGGCGGGAAGATTTTTTATCGAATATTTGCGCGGCGATGCATCTAGGGGAATATGGTTTCATCTATCTACATCACAAATAATAAGTATTTTAATTATATTATTTATCTTAATCAGTTCTTTTATATTTTATAATAAACATAAAAATAATAAAAGAACTGACATTATCTGAAATAATTAATACTCAGCATAAACCGCTTCGCAAACACCGTCAATGTCAGAAGTCCCTCTTATTAAACCGACAGTTTCAAGCCACCACGGTTTGGGCTTTCCTTTATACATATAATCTCCGATAAGAAATTCTTCAGGCTTTTGAAATTCAGACTTTTTTATAACATATACAAGAAAAGTAAATTTTCCTTGTCCTGTATAATCTTCCAGTGTTTTTTCTGTTTTTTCATGCCAGACATTCAGAACAACTTGATTTTCTTTTACTTTATTGCCTGTAAATACAAAATAATTGTCTATTTTTTCTGCAGCATATAGATGTTCATAATTCCAGTTAAAACCGAAAGCAATAACATATAAACCGTTATAGTTGTCCATGCCGGTAATGGTAAGCTTGCCTTCAGTAGGCTCGACAATAACATTAGGTTTTGTTGATCCCAAAAAGTTATTTTCGCTGCCTAAGATATCGCAGGCTGTGTTTAATAATACAATCGCCGCTATTGCAATGAATAATAATTTTTTCATAAAATGCTCCTTATTAAAAAGATAATAAAATTAGCTGTTGTTGGTATAAAAAAAATAGCGGAAATATCAATAATTGTTGTTTTATTATTAATTAATCTGACTAAAATTATAAAAAAAACCTGCAAAATAATGTATACTAATTATATGAAAACTTTTAAATTCGCAGGAATAATCTTGCTTTCGGTATTATTATTTTCTTGTTCCAACTATTCGCGCGGCAGATTATGGGGCGGCAATTACCTGTTCAGATCCGCAAGTATGCCGGAAAACGGAATATATGAAGAAATATATGAAATTGAAGAAGAAGTATTTGATCCAAGTAACTTTGATCAAATTAAAGATAATCCATTCAGGCTGGTAAACGATTATCCTCTGTCAACATTTTCAATAGATGTTGATACTGCAGGTTACACAATAACGCGCCGTTATATAGAAAGAAATCAATTGCCTCCAACCTCCGCAATAAGAATCGAAGAGCTGATAAATTATTTTGATTATGATTATGCGCCTCCAAAAGACGATAAACCTTTTGCAGTTCATACAGAGGTTGCCCCTGCCCCATGGAATCCTGATCGTTTATTGGCGCGTATCGCGATTAAAGGAAAAGAATTCCCTGCCGCGCTTCGCCCAAGAGTTAATTTAGTTTTCCTGATTGATGTTTCAGGTTCGATGGATAGCCCGACACGATTGCCTTTAGTAATTGAATCGTTAAAATTACTTGTCAATGAATTAAACGCAGCAGATAAGATCGCAATTTGCGTATATGCAAGTGCGGCGGGAGTTGTGCTGCCTCCGACAGATTGCGGCGATAAAGAAAAAATCATATCCGCTTTACAAAAATTAAAAGCAGGCGGCTCTACTGCAGGAGGGCAAGGAATCCAGCAAGCATACAGTTTAGCGCAGGAAAACTTTCTTCCCGATGCTGTAAACCGTGTCATTATCTGCACAGACGGCGATTTTAATGTTGGGATAACAAACAGAGGCGATCTCAGCGCCCTTATAACAGAAAAAGCGAAAACAGGTGTTTATTTAACGGTTCTCGGATTCGGTATGGATAATTTTCAAGACGGAACATTAAAACAACTTTCTTCCAAAGGAAACGGAAATTACGGTTATATCGATACAATAGAAGAAGCGCAGAAAATTCTTGTTAAACAATTAAGCGGAACGTTAATCACAATAGCAAACGATGTAAAAATTCAGGTTGACTTTAACCCTGCAAACGCAGGCGCATACAGGCTGATAGGATACGAAAACCGCCTTTTACGCGATGAAGAATTTAACGATGACAGCGCAGATGCAGGGGACATCGGAGCGGGACATACTGTTACAGCTTTTTACGAAATCATAAAGCCGGACGATCCCTTCTTAAACACCCTTCCCCGCCGCGATCCGTCAAAATACGGACCGCTTGTGCATGAAGGATATATCTCTCAATATGCAAATGAATTGATGTCTGTAAAGATAAGATATAAATTAACGCCCCATACAGAAAGCGAATTAATTAATTTTCCTGTTCAAATATCTTCAATCCGTAAAGCGGGAGAAGAATCTTTAGACTTCCGTTTCGCTTCTTCTGTCGCAGGGTTTGGAATGTTGTTACGCGACAGCTCGCACAAAGGAAACGCATCTTATGCAAGTATCATAAATCTTGCACAAGGATCAATCGGAAACGATCTATGGAACTTCCGCCGCAACTTTGTAGAGATGGTAAAAAAGGCGTCAGTAATAAACAGATAATAAACTTGGCGTTCTTGGCGCGCCTTGGCGATAAATTCTTTTTTAAAATTTACAAATAAAAAACCTGACCGCTGTAAGCAATCAGGTTTTGAGCACACAATAGAAAAATGGTTAACTATTCTTCTTTAAGTTTTTCTGCAAAATCGGAAATCATACCCTGCAGTATGCCGAGACAGCGTTTAAAAAACGGTTTAAAGCCTTCAGGCTGTGCAAGGAAAAGCGATGTTTCAAGTAAAACAAGTTCTTTTTCCACTCTTACAAATATTTTGCCGAGTTTGTATTCTGCATTAACTGCATTTGCCGCTTCCAGGTGTTTAAAAATATCCTCATCTGAATTAAAATCACACCCGTATCCGGCTTGTATTCTAAAATATTCAGGGTCATTTTCGTCTACAAATAAGATATACTTGTCCCCTTCGAATTTAAAATCAATATCACCGTCTTCGTCCAATGTTCCGAGGAAGCCCTCTTCACGCAAAAAGTTTAAGTACAGTTTTTGCAATTCATCCTTATTCATCTTCATTACCTCCGAAGTTTTTCTTTATTATAAAATTTTCTCATAAAATCCGGTTTTTGTCAACTTAAATCCTAAATTTTTACTTTTCGGCAGAAATTTGCGTTTCTAAAGAACTGCACGTCAATTTTTCCCATGCAACCCTTGCAGCTTCCTGCTCAGCGGTCTTTTTATTGCGCCCTGTCCCTGTACCGTAAACCGTATCCCCTATTTTAACTTCCATCCAAAAGACACGTTCATGCTCGGGACCTGTACGTTTTACCATGCGGTATTCGGGGTAACAGCGGAATTGCCTCTGGCAGAATTCCTGTAAAATTGACTTATAATCATTATGATAATTATCACCTGTTACTTTGTTAATTTCCGGTATTATACAGCGGCTGACAAAATCAAAAGCCGCTTTATACCCTGAATCTATATATAAAGCGCCGATTATCGCTTCCATAGCATCGGCAAGTATGGTTTTTTTGTTTCTTCCGCCGGAAAGGTCTTCCCCTTTGCCCAGCAGCAGCATTTCATCAATTTTAATATTTTTAGCGATAATTGAAAGAGTATCTTCGCTTACAACTACAGCTTTTATTTTTGCAAGTTCGCCTTCTGCCTTTTCTTTGTAAGATTGATATAAAAGGGTGGCGCAAACCGCGCCTAAAATGGAATCCCCTAAAAACTCTAAACGCTCATTGTTATTTTTATTTCCTGCTTCATTGGAAACAGATCGGTGCATTAAGGAAAGATTTAATAAATCAAGGTTTTTAAATTTAAAACCGGCAGCTTTTTGGAAAGCTGCCAGTTTTTTTGTTCTTTCTTTATTGATTTTTACGCGGGCAACTGAAAACCCTGTTTGCGCGTTATAAGAACCGGGAATAATATTATTGGTTAAGCTGGTCTTTAATATAGTTGTATGCGTCCTGTACAATTGAGAATGTATTGGCTATTTCATCCGGAATAGTAAAACCGTATTTTTCCTCGATTGCATAAACTAATTCATACGTATCAAGCGAATCTGCGCCTAAATCTTGACGGAAAGACGCGTCCATAGTTATTTTACCTTCGTCTACATTAAGTCTGCCGGCGATGAGTTTTTTCATTTCTTCAAATAATTGAGTTTCATCCATTTTTTATCCCCTATACTTTCGAATTCGGAATGATTACCTGCTTCCCGCGATAAAAGCCGCATTTGGGGCAAACACGGTGTAACATAACCTTGTTGCCGCAGGTGCTGCAATTAATCAACGTAGGAGCGGTAAGTTTCATGTTGATAGACTGCCGACGGCTAGTCCTGGCTTTTGATGTTTTACCTCTGGGTACTGCCATAATTCAACCTCTCTAATTTAATTTTATATTAACAATAAAAAAAATTGTCAAGACATTTTGCAAAAATTTGTCAAATTCTTTTCAATCAATTTCTATGTGAATAAACACCTTAAAGGCGTGTATTAACTATACTTTTCTTTTAGAGCTTTGGCAACCAGCGGAGGAACCATTCCGTGAAGATCACCGTGAAAAGACGCCAATTCTTTAATTGATGATGATCTGATTACAAAATACTCAGGGTCGGTCGTCATAAAAATGGTTTCAATTCCCGGATCCAGCGTCTTATTCATCATCGAAATATCAAACTCATATGAAAAATCTTCCAGCCCGCGAACCCCTCTGACCAGCAAATTTATATTCATTTTCTTTAAAAAACCGACAATCAGCCCTTCACAAACTGCAACGGTGATGTTCTTCCTGTCTTTTACAAGCTCCTTCATCATAGAAGCCCGCTCTTCGACAGAAAAAAGGTACTTTTTCTGCTTATTTTCCGCTACAACAACGACCAGCTCATCAAAAATAGAGGCTGCACGCCGGATAATATTGATATGTCCCGATGTCGGAGGGTCAAAAGACCCCGGAAAAGCCGCTCTCATCATAATTTCAGCATACCGATGGAATAAAAACTGGTCAAGAGCCCTAAGAATCTTAATAAATAATTAAGTTGACAATTATATTTAAATGCTGTACATTAACATTATGAGAAACAATAAATTTCTTCTTATTTTTCTTCTTATTTTTATAATTAGTTCATGTAAAACCATACCTGACACTGTACAGGACACTCCCGATGATAATACACAGCCCCAAACTCAGAGCGCGGAATCAGATGTTTTTGATCCTGCAAAAGTAAGTCAGGATTATTACACATCAACAAAGGATGAAGTACAGCAATTTATCGAAAAATTAAATCAAATAATCAGAACCCGGAATTATAATGCATGGACGGAAACCTTATCTCAGGAGTATATCGATTTATATTCTTCTCCCGTAAAACTTAAAGAGATTTCAGAAGAACCTACAATGAAAAGGGCAAACATTGTATTAAGAAATTTAAACGATTATTTTACCCGTGTTTTTGTACCGGCAAGAAATCCCGACAGAGTCCAGATTAATAATATAGATATAGAATTTGTAACTGTAAACAGAGTTAGAGCTTTTATTACTAGAATCAATAATGCTGGTGAGGAGACCAGAGAGATTTTATATAACCTGGAAAAAATAAATAATTCCTGGAAAATTATTAATTAAGTAAATAAGGAGATTTTTATGTTTTCATTTAAACGTTTTTTAATTCTGGTAATGGCGGCTGTAATTGTTACAACAGCTGTTTCTGCTCAGCAGCAGCAGCAAGACACAGATACAACAAGAAGAAATACACANACGGTCGAACAATCTTATTTGCAGGAACAGATCGAAGTAATGATCATCCGTGANACTGCAAGAATGCACACAAGGGAACAAAAACTGATGGCTCTTGAGTATATCGGAGAGGCTCTTGACCGCGGAAACACAAACGACGAAATCCGCATGACACTGCATTTCCTTATCAACGAAGGCAACAGAAATAACCAAGCAAGAGAGAACGGAAGGCTTGTTAATAATTTCCCCGATGTTAGAAGGCAGGCTGCAAGATTCTTAGGTCAGATCGCGACAGAAGAAGCTAGAGTTTCGCTTGTCGGAATCCTCATGGAAGAAAATGAACCGATGGTAGTTCAGGAAGCGATTAAATCCTTAGGCGATATCGGAACAAACGACGGAAACCATACCGTATCAAATATTACATGGCGTTTAATGAAAGATATTCGCGGACACACTCCCGATAACCTTGTAGCTCTTGCCGCAATTGATACCTTCCAAAAGATAGCGCAGAAAAATAACGGTATCCAAGACCCGGAAGTATATAGGGCGTTAAACCTGATTGCAGACTACAGAAGCGATTATGTCGCGCCTGTAAGGGAGCGGGCAAGGCAAGTATTAGCGGAATTACGCAGATACGGCAACTGATTTTCCGTCTTATTAAAATCGTGCGCAAACAGGGTTTGCATCAGCGTTGATTTTAACAAGGTCAATAATTAAAGAGCGGTAATTGTGGATTTTCTGTTTCCTTTTAAGCGGAAAAAAGTTATCGCTCTTGTCGGTGAAAGCGGCACAGGCAAAAGCTTTCACGCAAAACTTATCGCACAAAAATACCGGGTAAACTTAATAATTGATGACGGACTCTTAATCAGAGATAACCGTATTCTTGCAGGACACTCTGCAAAAAAGGAACAGACTTTCCTTGCAGCGGTTAAAGTTGCGCTTTTTGATGAAAAATCACATAGAGACGAAGTTGCACGCAAATTACAAAGTGAAAGATTTAAACGTATTTTGCTTTTAGGAACTTCGGAAAAAATGGTAAATAAAATCGCAGCGCGCCTTCAGCTTCCACCGCCTTCTAAAATAATTAAGATTGATGATATTGCAAGCCAAGAAGATATAGAAAAAGCAATCAGATCAAGGCGTATCGAAGGAAAGCATGTAATTCCTGTCCCGTCACTGGAAGTAAAAAAAACTTATTCAAATATTTTTCTTACTACAATTCAAATTTTTAAAAAGCGCATTGCTCCTGTTGCGATTCCAACCTTGCATGAAAAATCTGTAGTAAGACCTGAATATTCAAAAAAAGGCAAGGTAACTATTTCTGATACTGCATTAAGCCTGTTAGTTAAAAATTGCGTTGATGAATACAATAAAGATATAAAAATAAAAAAAATCCTTGTAAAAGACGAAGAGATCGGCTATCGATTGGTAATGACTATTGATGTCCCTTACGGCATTCAGCTTGGAGGCAATATTCACGAAATGCAGCAATTTATTATCGAAGACATAGAAAGATACACAGGAATTTTGATCGAAGAAGTAAATATCATTATAGATAAAATTATTGATTAATATTATTTTTCGTTTTTAATTATTATCTTTTTTTTGCGGCGGCGTTTGCGTTTAGGTTTGGATTTTGTTCCGTCACCTTCAGATATAATCATGGAAGGAACATGAAGCCTCTTTACAGTGATGCCATGAGAAGCAAGAAATTTTTTAAGCGCATATTCCAATTCAAAACGCGGCGGATTAATCGGCAGAATAAAAGAGCGGACGGTTTTAAAAATATCTTTAAAATTTTCGATAGCACCGGGTTTCCACTGTGCAGATGATTCAAGATAATCCCGAAACAAAGAACCAAGTGCCTTGCCGCGAGGGCTCTCTGATCCTTTTAATTCAGACATAGTTTGCAGATAACATTTTCTAAATTGTGCATCCTTTCGCATAAGCTGGGCTGCATGCGGCTGAATATAGGTATATAAACCCATCTTATCCAATAAATCAACAATACTTTCCGTCTTTTCTGAATTAATAATTTTAAAAATTTCTTCCGTAAGTCTTGACGGAGAAATTAAAGATAACAAATTGGATTGGCTTGTTATTTTCATTTTAAGATTCAAAGGAATTGTAAAATCAGTTTTTGCAGCATATTTTGCAGCCCTTATCATTCTTACAGGATCATCTGTAAAAATTTCAGAAAGGGAGATAATCGGTTTTATTTGCTTTTTTCTTATATCATTCATTCCGCCTACATAATCAATCACAATTTGCTGTTCAGGATCATAATAAAGCGCATTCAATGTAAAATCGCGGCGCAGAACATCTTCTTCTATCGTGCCGAAAGTATTGCTTGTGTGTCCGTCTTTAAGAGAGCGGAAAGTGGAAACTTCAAAAACTCTTTGCCCGAAACATACATGAACAAGACGGAAACGCCGTCCTATAATTCTGGAATTACGGAATATTTTTTTTATCCGCGTAGGGCTTGCAGAACTAACAATATCAAAATCTTTCGGTTTTTTTCCAAGTATTAAATCACGTACAGCGCCTCCTACAATGTAGGTGTCAAAACCGGCGCTTTTTAATTTTCTTATAATATTTAAAGCATCGCTGTCTACATCGGCAAAATTTATCCCATGTTCATCGCAAGTGTAAATTATAGCTTTTTTTTCAAGTTTGCCGTCAGTGCCGGCTGAGTATCTGTATCTCATTCACAATGTTTGTTTATCCATGAAAGAAGGTTGTCCATTACTTCTTCACGATTTGTTTCGTTTAACGCTTCATGCCTGGCACCCGGATACAGCACAAAATCACAATCATTTATCCCTATACTTCGGTATGCATCAACTAAGTCGGTAGGGCTTTTCCCCATATCGCCGACAGGATCTGCGCTTCCCGAAAAAACATACACCGGCAAAGAGCGATCTATCCTTGCCATCGCATCATGACGGTGAATATTATAAAGCAGTTTAGCCAAATCACGGTAAAATCCTGATGAACACAAGAAACCGCAAAGAGGATCATTTATATATTTATCAACTTCCTGTTCATCGCGGCTTAACCAGTCAAACGGAGTGCGGCTGGGTTTAAAAGCTTTTGTGTACGGACCGTCTGCCATAGAATGTGCCAGCAGAGAACCTTTTCGCTGACCTGTAAGCATGGCAAGCAAAGTCATAAGAGGAACACCTGCTTTAATAATAAAACCGTCAGGTCCCTTTGATCCTGAAAGAATACATCCGTTTATTTTAACATTTTCTGAACGGTCAGGATTAGAATACTCTATATAATTCTGAACAATAAAAGAACCCCATGAGTGACCCAAAAGAAAAAGCGGAGCATTTATTGTTTTTCGGATTGTCTCGTTAATAGCGCGGATATCGTCTGTCACACGAATATAACCGTTACCGTCGGCACAGTGACCTAAGAGCCCTCCCCTATCAGGACCGTTTATTTTAAGATTAGCGGTTCTGCCATGCCCTCTTTGATCTGCAGCCCAAACTTCTATCCCTGCATCAGTCAGTTTCTGTGCAAGACGCTGATAGCGCAATGCATGTTCTGCCATACCGTGAACGATATTTATTACGGCTTTTACATTGCCGTTTTCCGGAGACCAACGGTATAAATACAGCTTGGTCCCGTCATGGGTTTCAAAATAAGTTTCATTATGAACCATACTTTTATTGTACTGTGTAATTAAGTTTGTGGCAATAAGTCTTGAGAAATCTAAAATTCCATTATACTATTAACTAAAGGAGTCATATTGTATGAATATAGTTCTATTAATAGTGTTTGTTGCAGCAGGTGTAGGTTTAGGTCTTTTATTTAATTTGCTTGTTATTAAACACTTTCCGGAAGATAAAAGAAAAGGCGGTTATGTAAAATCTGTTGTTCTCTTTCTTATAGTAATGCTTGTAGCATTCGGACTTATTACCGCAAGAAATATTGCTTATTCAAATGTAAAGAAATATTCAAATTTAATAAATCAATTTATTTCAACAAATAATCAAAATCTGGAATTGGTTAAAAACGGAATTAATATGGCAGAGATCAAAGAAAACGCTGCAAAATTAAACAATCTTTCTTCAGAGATTATTTCTATGCTTCCATCCAGCACAGACCTTGGGATTCCTGGATTGTTTTATAATATGGCTTCTGATTTTATAAATAAAGAATTACAAAAAAAATTAGTTTTAGCAAACACCGTAAAGAATATTTTTACAGATGATAATAATATTTTATCAATTACTTCGATACTAACAGGTTTAGAAAAATCAATCATGAAAATTGTAAATAATATTTTATTGGTTATTGCGGTAATTACTTTTATCCTTTTTATGATATTTATAATTTCTTCTATTATTACTGCATCAAAGGAAAAGAAAGCAAAAACAGCTTAATTAAAGAAGCGAAAAATTTATTTTACAAAAACCGCGATGCTTTCAATATGTGCAGTTTGCGGATAAAAATCGAACATTAAAAGTTTGTTAAGTGTATAGCCTCCGTCAGTTAAAACTTTTGAATCACGTGCAAGAGAGGCGGCTTCACAGGAAACATAAATCAGAACAGGTGTCTTTTCCTGCGCTAAGGCGAAAGACAATTTAGAATTTAACCCCGCCCTAGGCGGATCTGCAATAATAAAACCAAAAGGCTCTTTTTGATGCAGTAAAACTTTTTTTTCATTACCCGCTTTA
Source organism: Treponema sp. (assembly GCA_009787695.1). Classification (GTDB taxonomy): domain Bacteria; phylum Spirochaetota; class Spirochaetia; order Treponematales; family Breznakiellaceae; genus WQXQ01. The sequence goes on along the minus strand of WQSW01000019.1, from coordinate 29,152 downwards.
TACCATTCTGTGTCGCGTAACGCGAAAAAATCAATATTTGCAGCTTGCCTTAAATTTTCTCTGGCAAGACTGACAGATGCTTTATTCTCTTCTGCAAGAACAATCTTTGGAAACAAGTCGCTTAGAAATAAAGCGAATGTCCCAACACCGCAGTATAAATCTGCCATCGGCATATCTTTATTTGTGTTATTCGCTATTTTACGTAATTCTAAAATTAATTTTTCCAGCATTTCACAATTACTCTGAAAAAATAAAGATGCGTCAATAAATATTTCTTTTTCTAAAAGTTTAATTTTTCCTTTCTGCTTACCTCCTTCGCTTAATAAAACATCATCTTTAGAAAAAACATTAAACCTGTCTTTTTCAACAGGCAGCGGAAACCCGTCCCCTCCTTTTGCGGCGCATCGGAGAACATCTCTTATCCCCTGCACTGCAATATGGCAATCTGAAACAGTAATAATTTCTCCGCTGCGCCGCCCCTTTAAACCGTATTTAATACCATCTAATCCCTTTGCTTGCTGCCTTAAACAATGAAACTGCATTCTATTACGGTAACCCCAAGGTGAAGAAGAAAATATTTCCGGTTCCGGAAACTGAACCTTGCAGCGCAACAAAGAATCTTTTAAAATTGCTGATTTTATTTCTAACTGCGCATCATAATTAATATGCGCAAGATTACATCCTCCGCATTGAACCTTTTGTTCGCATTTTCCGTAAAACTCACATATGCAATCACAGCGCACAGGAGACGGATTTAAAATTTCCAGCAATTCCGCCCGCGCCCATGTATTATGCTCTTCTATAATACGGCAGGCTATTGTTTCATTCGGAGCACCTCCTTGAACAAAGACAGGTTTCCCTTCGTATTTTCCTAACGCTTCCCCGCCTGAAACAATTTTATCCAGTTGGAGTTTATAAACATCACCGATAGACATAACTTGTTATAACACAAAATTGTTAAATAATCAAAAATGAATTTGTTTAAAAATGTAGTATAATAATAATAATGAAATTCTTCGAAAAAAAGTGTGTGTTGTTCTTTATTTTTTATTCATTATTCTTTGTTCCGGCATTTTCCCAAAGTAATGATAATATCCGCGAACAAGGACTTATTACATCCGATCCCTTTTGGCGGCAAGCGCTTGGCGGAGAAGTTTTATCGCTGCCTCATGTTCAGGCGCAATCTGCAGTTGTCGCGCTTGACGGGGGAAACATTAAAGCGTACTCCACTGCGGGAACGCCGATGTGGAATTATTCAGCAAGAGGGAGAATCAGCCCTTTTATCACGCGATCACGGGAGGGGACATCTTATCTTTCAAGAACCAACGGTATTTTCATTGCGGTAAACCGTGCAGGGCGGGAATTGTGGCGAAGAGACCTTGAAAGCCCTATCAGTGCAAGAGTAGTAATCGGCTGGGACGGAAGATTATTTATCCCTACCGAGAAGCAAATTTTCTGTTACACAGCATCAGGGAATCGTTTATGGTCAAGAACATTTGAATCAAATCTTACAGCGGCAAATTTAAATCAATCATCTGTTTTTTCTATTGCACCGAAACTGGATCGAAGCGGCGGAATTTTATTCGCCATCGGAAATGATGTTTACCGCATCGATCAATTTGGAAATACAACTATGTGGAAATCATCATATGAAATATCAGACAAAAGATGCTCATTTATTTTTTTAACTAACCTGCAGCAGATCCTTGCGATTTTTTCAGACGGATCAATGGAGATACTAGGAGTAGGAGAGGACTGGTACTTAGGAGCTCAAAGCGAAAATCATGTTTCGTTATTACCTATGCTTCCTGCAAGACCCATTGCAGCGGATACAGACAAAGAAAATAATATTGCGGCAGTTTTAAATGACGGCAGATTAATATTTTTATCAATTGATGAAAAAAAAATACTCTGGACAGGCAACAGCCACATAAGAGAAATGATAAATAACGGCGGAAGACCTGACATGGAAGCAGAAGTGCTTTTTGATGCAAGAGGGATTTATGTATTAAGCAGAAACGGCGCAACCAGTTTTTCGCATGAAGGAAGACGGTTCTGGTTTTCATATCTTCAAAATGCAGCTGCTATCCCCGCTTTCGGAGATGACGGAGTTCTCTACTCAGGAGGGAGAGACTGGATACTTTATGCTTATAAAATGGAAGACAGAGTCCTTCCTCAAAGAAACGCTCTTTACGGCCCTCTCCCTGACGGGACTTATGGTTTAGGAAGACCCGGAATTGATAATAATATTTATCCTCTGAATGAATATGAGAAAAAATCACAGCTGGAAATTATCCGCACGGCAGTAAACTCAGGACAGATTGGATCTAATGAACCTGTTTGGACATCTTTTTTATTAAGAATGTGTGCGGGTCAAGAACCTATTCAATCACGGATAACAGCTCTTAATCTTTTAGGAAAGATAGGCTCTTACGAAACAATACAATGGTTAATCAATGTTTACCGCAACAGCAATGAACCTTTAATTTCCTCTGCGGCAATAAATGCAATAGGAAGCATCGGCGTTGATCCTGAGGGTGTTTCTCTGCAAGCATTTTCTTTTTCAATATCACAAGATCATGTAAAAAATGAGCATGTATTGACAGCAATTGCCTCAGCCACAGGCGCGCTCTGCCGTTTTTCAGGTCCCCCTTTGAGCGAGATGGGAGTGCGTATACTTAACATGCTTTCTGCTGTCAACCAACAGCCGTCAGTCAGAAGACAAGCAGCAAGGGAACTCGCTTCTTTGCGGTGAGTTTGCAAACTTTGTTTGTGCGTTTTTATTTATAAACATTCTTTATTTTTTCCCTGCCGGGAAGACGGTAAATATCGAAATCCTTATCCAAACTTATTATTTTCCTGATACCGCTTTTTTCAGCGGCAATGACAAGGGTGGCATCTGCAAAATCCATCGGCAAGTCTGAATATTTTTCCGTCAGTTCAACAATACGCGGGATATCATTCTGGTTTATATCACTGATTATTACGCCTTTGTGCATTACCCATTCATAAAAATCCCGTAAAGCATTAATATTAACACTCAAAAAATAAGTGGTTTCAGTAAAAACAGCGAGTGTACTTATAAAACTATAGTGATTTTTTATAAAAAACTCTTTAACTCTTTTATGATGATTATCTCCGGAATGAAATAAAGCAACTAAAGGTCCTGCATCAATAAGAATCCTGTCTGGCACGAAGCATCTCCCTTATACGTTCTTTGTAGGTAGCGGAAAGATCTCCCTCTCCTAAATTATACTTTCCGAAATACGGCAAACCCAAAGTAAATGAATCTATGTCATTTTCATCTTGTTCATAATATAACTCTAAAGCCTCTATAATGATTTCTGACATAGTCTTTTTTTTAGCCCTAGAAAGAGCGATTAGCCTATTCCTGATTTCTAAGGGAAGTCTGGCGGAGGTTGTTATTTCATTTGTTTTACAAACTGTCATATTCATAATACAAACTGTAATACAAAATAAAATAAATGTCAAGTGTTTTCATTCCTTTTTTATATAATTTTTACAAAAACGGTATAAAGTATTCATTTTCCCGAAATTTGTCAAACTGAGGATTTTCTGTACCAAAAACAAAAAGTATATTATAATGAGAAAAATAGGAGCTTTGCCATGAAAATAACACGGATTTTATTAGCCGCAATAATTTTAATTGTAGTTACCTTTACAGGTTTTACACAGGTAAATAGAGAAGAATTGGAAGACCTTCCCCCTGTCGTATTTATTAATTATGAAGGTCCTTATACCAGAATGGATACATGGGAAGAAATCCGCCAGCTCGGTGTCGTTTTAGGGAATGTTATTTCTGAAAGAGAAGGAAGCATCGCACCTACTTTAAATGCAATGACTCTCGAACAAAGAAGAAATCATACATATAGATTTGATGCAGGTCCTAACAATCGGTTCTTTGTAATTCATTGTATTTCCGGACAAGAAGAAGGTAAAATTGATTCTGACATCTTTGGTCTTGGCGTAGATACAGGCGTTGATCATGTAAGAAACCTTCGTTTGATTATTCGAGGTTATTTGCAAACCGCTTATAACTACAGTGCAAATGATGCCGCTCTCTTGGCAGAATTTATAACTGTTTACAATGCTGTATACCGCGGAGATTGGGATTATTTTGTAAGCCGGTATAAAACTCAGGTTATAAGCAATCTTACAAGGGACAAAGCAGGGCTTTCGATCCGTTATGATGAATGGCCAGGAAGAACATTGATTTTAATCCCTCTCGGACAAGGCAGAGGCTTAAGTTCTATCGATACTTCAGTTATTACAGACTCGCGCGTAATTGAAGAAATGCGCAGGGAAGATGATCAAAGTGTCCCGCAAAGACAGCAGATGGTAAACCTTGTAGAACGTGAAGCGGCGCAAGCAGAACGGCAGGCTCAAACAGAACGCCAGGCAATCAGACAGGAAGAGAGGCAGGTAACAGAAGAAAGAAGGCAAACCGAACAGGCAAGGCAGCAAGTAGAGGAAGACAGAAGTGCGGGAAAAATTACAGAGGAACAGGCAAGGCAGGCAGAAGCGGTAATAGAAAAGAAAGAAGAAGAACTTGCAAAGCGTGAAGAAAATCTTGAAGAGCGGCGTGAAGCTGTACAGCAGCTTGAAGAATTTGCAGAGAAAAAAACAGTAGAAGCACAACAGCAGCGCGAAGAGATTGCACGTGATCAACAAGCTGTTATTGTTCAGGAAACAACAGGCGGCGTTTTCGGTGTAACAATAGAAAAACAAATCCCGCCGATCCAAGTGGGAAGGGTTGTAAGACTTAATCCTGCAGACGGCAGCGAAATAAGAAGATCACCTCTTGATACCACCCATGTAAGAACCGTTACATTTATCGGCGGAAGAATCATCGCTATTGCAGGTGAAAACAAAGGCAACGGTGCGGTACGCCTTGTAGATATAAATCAAACGAATCTTGAAATGGCAAAACAAGGCGATGATGATATTCAAACAGGAAGTTTGTTATGGGTAAACGGCAATGATCTTTATGCGATAACAGCTGATTTAAAAAACAATCAATGTTTTCTCGGCAGATTTAATACAAACCTAATCATGGAAGCAAAATCTGCTGTAAGGGTTCATCCTGAAGCCGGCGTTTCGATCCAGCAAGGACGCTTATTGACACAACGTCCCGACGGTTCTGCTATGGTTCTAAACCCAACGGATTTAACGGAAATAAAATAGAGCGTCTTTACAGTAAATTATTTTGCCCCGTAAATGTGATCTAACCCGTGAAGCAGGTCTTCCGCTTTTTCTTTGCAGCTTCCGCAAACAGTTCCGATTTTTGTCGCTTGCTGAAGCTGTTCCCAGTTCCGCGCCCCGTTTTGAAAAGCGGCTTCTATATCTTTATCGGTAATACCTAAACAATGACAGATAACGACAGTCTCCTCTATAAAGAGACCTTTCCTTCCTGTTTTTGTAAGATAGTCATTGATTGCTTCACGAAGGGCTTTATCGCCCAGAACGGAGCAATGTATTTTAAAACTTGGAAGCCCTCCCAATTTTTCTACTAAATCTTCAGGGCGGATTTTATAAGCGTCTTCTATCTTCATTCCTTTGATGGTTTCAGAAAGCATACTGGTAGAAGCGATGGCGCTTGCGCAACCGTAAGTTTTCCAGCGGACATCAATAATAACATCATCTTTAATTTTTAAAAGCATCAGCATTTGATCGCCGCATTTTATATTGCCTGTCTGCCCTCTTCCGTCCGGCGCAAAGACAGCTTCATCTTCCAAAAGAACATTGCGCGGATTTGTAAAATGATCTTTTACCGTATTTGAATATAACCAATCTGACATATCTTTACCTTATATTTTTATGAACAATCTGACAATGTTGACATTGCCCTTAACCGCGCAATAATCGGCGGCAATACATCAATTATATAATCAATATCGCTTTCTGTAATACCCCACCCCAGACTAAAACGGATTGAACCGTGCGCAAGTTCAGGTCCCACTCCTGTCGCCATAAGCACATGAGACGGCTCAAGGCTGCCTGAGGCGCAGGCAGAGCCGGTAGACGCTTCTATCCCCTGCATATCCATAGAAAGAAGAATTGCCTCCCCTTCGGCACCTAGAAAAGAAACATTCAATGTATTGGGAAGCACATCTTTTGGATGCCCATTAATTTTTATGTTTGGAATTTTTTCAAGAAGACCGATACGCAGTTTATCCCGCAAAGCAGAGATTTCTTTTCCGTATTTTTCCACTTCTGCTGCCGCAATATCGGCTGCCTTTCCAAAACCAAAAATACCGATGTTATTGTATGTCCCTGCCCTGTTCCCGTCTTCCTGATGCCCGCCGTGCACTAAGGGAAACAAAGGAGCGCCTTTTTTTACATATAAAGCACCAACTCCTTTTGGACCGTATATTTTGTGAGCGGAGACAGTAAGATAATCAACTTGCAGCTCTTCTGTATTAATGGGAATTTTTCCGACTGCCTGCACTGCATCAATGTGCATAAGAGCGCCGGATTTTTTTACAAGAGAAGTAATTTCTTTTATATCCTGCACTGTTCCGATTTCATTGTTAGCCGCCATGACAGAAACAAAAAGTGTTTTATCGTTTAATGATTTTTCCAATTCATCAAATTTTATTTTTCCGTATTCATCAACAGGTAGTATTATTACTTTTATTCCTATCTTTCTTAAAAAAAGAGCTGAGTTAAGTACACAGGGATGTTCTATAGCTGTGGTTATTATTTCATTGCGCACGGAGTTTTCTTCGATAAGGCGGCGCATGGTTTGAAAAACTGTATTATTAGCCTCCGATCCGCCGGAAGTAAAAATTAACGTTCCGTCTTTCGTACCTACTAATTTTTTAATCGCGCTTCTTGCCTGCTCCACTCCTGCATGCGCCTTTCTTCCTGATGCATGCATGCTGGAAGCATTGCCGAAAATTTCCAAATCCTGTATTAAAGCGGTTTTTACCTCTTGCCTTAAGGGAGTAGTTGCGTTGTAGTCAATGTATACTTTTCTCATTTTTTATATAATAACAAAAAAAGGAAAAAAAATCAAATCACGAAAAATAAGTTCAATTTTTCCCGCTTAACTCTTTATTTATCTCTTGAAGTCTTTTATTTAAAGATGCGATTGTCCTTTCAAGTCTTGCTTTTTCTTTTTCAAGCCTTTCAATAGGGTCTTCCGGCGCTTCATTAGAACCGCTTATTTCCTTCCCTTTTACCTGTATCTTAACAGAATCAGGGCTTTTCCCTTTTATTAAAGCGGTTTCCGCCGCTTTGCGTTCATCGTTATTGCGAATCCCTGCAAGAAAGCGCATATTATCCGCTCCCACAACAGGAGAGATATCGTACTCAAACATTTTAATCGCCATGTTGGCGGCAGCGCGCGGGATGCGCAGCATCCTGTCAACATAATCTTCAAAACGCACACCGATATCAAAACAAAGGTTATGCGCTTTTATTAAATGCTTTCCCATTTCTTTTACAAGCTCTCCGTTATTTTTTAAATATTTATTGCGTATAACATCTGTTAGTTCCAATAATTCAGGAGATGCAGAAAAAATATCTTTATAAATCTTTTTTGCCTGCGCCTTTTCAAGCAGGTCATGAAAAATCGCCCAAAACTCACTGTTATGCGCTCTTGGAGAAAGTGTCCCTCCCCTCTTGCAAGCATGCAAGTGATGCGCATATTCATGGATTGCAGTGTACAGTAATAAATTCTGCCCTGTATCATCTGTATTAAAATTTTTATTGTGAATTAATATTTCCCTTGATGTTACCTTATAAAGCCCGTTTACTTTCTTGCTTTTTTTTCCGGAAAAAATAACAGAAAATTCAATCGGCGCATCTTCGATTTTTAAAAGTTTTTCTTTTACTTTATCCTGATTCATATATCACCTCTTTGATAATTAACTCAACTCAGTATTCTTCAATTTTTTCCGCAGCAAGGATTGAAGCTGCAACACAGGCGGTTTCAGTGCGTAAAGCCCGCTTGCCCATAGATACACGCAAAAACCCCGCTTTCTCGAATAAATCCCTTTCGCGATCAGACCATCCCCTTTCAGGACCTACGGCAATTACCGCAGGGCGGCTTGATTGCGAAAGATGAAAAAAAGAGCCTTCAGCTCTGACATTATCCATAGCAAGTAGAATCGGAATACGCGAGCTTACAGCAAGAAGTCCTGAAAGGTTTGCCGGGCTTTTTTCCCAGGGACGTTCTTCCAGCCATTTATCAAGGCTGTCATAAACAGAAAGCGGCGGTGTTTGAGTGTCTCGTGCCTGAATTGCACCTTCGATAAGAGCTGACACAGAACCGCCGTCTGTAAAAAGTTTAGTATCACGGTAACTTTTTTCTCCCAAATCGGTACCGATAATATCAATTGCAGATACCCCCATATTGGAAAGCTCCCTTAAAATACGGCGCATTTGTATCTGGCGCACAAAGGCAACCGCCATCCTTAAGCGAAGACGCGGCGGAGGCGGCATGGTCTTCTGAAAAGTGATAAAAACCGATCCGTCAAAATTAATTTTTTCGATTTTACCTGTGCCAATATCTCCGTCTAAAACACCGGCTTCAAAAGTGTCGCCTGCTTTTTTATGTAAAACCTTTAAAAGATGGATTGTTCTTTTATCCCTTCTGGGAAGGCTGCGTCCTAATTCATGCTCTTCCAATAAAATGATATTCACAACAAGATTATATCAAATAATTGTAATCTTGACAAAACAATATAAAACAATAGAGAATATAAAAATAAATATGATTATATTAAAAAACATCAATATAAAATCTGCTCNCTTGCTCTTANTGATCGCAATTGCGGTATATTCAAGCATTTCTTGTGCAAGCAGCCCTGCAGGATACGGCAAGGTTGATAATGCGGTCGAACAAGATGATTTCTCTTTAGCGGTTGAACAAATAAAAAAAGGACAGGAAGGCAATGTTGTCATTTACCCTGAAAAAAATGTAATATCGCTTTATCTTGATAAAGGGCTTCTTGAACATTATGCGGGAAACTATGCTCAATCTTCTGAAGATTTACAGAATGCAGAAAGATTGATCGAAGAAGCGTATACAAAAAGTATATCGCAAGGATTCTTAACTTACATTATAAATGACAATACAAGAGATTACCCCGGAGAAGATTTTGAAAATATTTATTTAAACATTTTTAATGCGTTAAATTATTATAACAGAGGCAATATAGAAGGGGCATTAGTAGAAATACGGAAATTGAGTATGAACAGCGGTAAACTTGATTTGCTTGCGCGAAGATATGATTACAGAGACCCTGAAACCGGATACAGTTTATCTGAAAAAATAAATAAAGATACAGGCGTCAGGCAAATGCCGGAAACAAAATCTGTAAATTTTTCAAACTCTGCCCTTGCACGTTTTTTATGCGCTCTGTTTTATCAGGCAGACGGAAATGAGGATTCCGCGCGTATTGAGTTTGAACAAATACCAAGAGCTTTTTCTGCAAACACAAACCTTTACCGGCATAGGATTCCTTTCGCTATAGAACAAGCGCAAAATGTTCCTGAAGGAAAAGTAAGATTAAATGTACTTACATTTACAGGCTTGTCTCCTGTAAAAGAAGAACAATTAATTTTACATGATCTTCCTTTTAGACACCCTGTTTTACAAATAACATCATTAAAACTTCCGGTATTAATAGAAAGACCAAATAAAATAACAAGGGTAGAAGTAATAGTAGAAGGAGAAGAAAGCTTTAATTTAGAACTCCTTGAAGATATCGGGCTTGTAATTCAGGAAACATATAATGCGCGTTTTTCTAATATTTTATTAAAAACATATATCCGTACAATTATTAAATATACCGTAGCCGATATTGCAGCAATGGAAGTTTCCAGATCGCAAAACGAATTGGCAGGTTTATTAGTTGCAATATCGGCAAGAGTGGCTTTGGATGCATCGGAAAGGGCAGATATCAGAATGTCCCGCTACCTGCCGAGTAAATCATATATCGGCGGTATTAATCTTGATCCTGGCACATATTCTGTTATAATAAACTATTATAGCGGTAATAATATTATTACGTATGAACAAAAGGATGTAACTGTAAGCCTTAACGGTCTTAATCTTTTACAAACTATAAAATTAAAATAGGAGAATATTTATGAAAAGAATATTTATTGTAATCGGAGTAATTTTTTTATTATTTACTTCATGCGCAACAACATCAACAAATGTTAAACGGGTATCGGGCGGAACTCAAGGTGATTTAAGCGGCTACTGGAATGCAATCGATGTAGAAATTGTCTGCAAAAGCCTTATTAACGATTGTTTGATGAGCGCGAGAGTCGAGCAGGTGATTAGGGCAAGCGGTAATAAAAAACCGGTTGTAATTGTAGGCAGATTCAGAAATGAGAGTTCTGAACATATTGATACTGCAATAATCTCTTCAATAATGGAGAATGTAATTTTTAACAGCGGAAAACTTGACTTTGTCGCAGGCGGCGGTACAAGAGATGATATCCGTGAAGAGAGACAGGAACAACAAAGCAATGCAAGCGAACAGACAGCCGCATCATTAGGCAGGGAAATAGGCGCTGACTTTATGCTGACAGGTTCTGTCAGAACAATTGTTGACAGAGAAGGAAACCGCAGTGCAAGAACATATTATGTAACTGCAGAACTTACAAATATAGAAACAAATGCCAGAATGTGGTTAGGTCAAAATAACGAAATAACTAAAGTTGTTGTAAGACCGAATAACAGATTATAATAGGATTTAATAACTTAAAGATTCTCAGGTTAACTCATAAAAGGTATCTGTTTTATCAGAAAAGAAGCCTAGTGCTGTTTGCTGTGATGCCTCATCTTCCAGATCGAGCTTTTTCCGCACTATATCTGTGATTAAAGCTCTAACCTTTAACCGCGTTGTTTTAGAAACAAGAATTCTGGCTCTTACTGCGGTTAAACCGTTTACAGAATAACCTGTTTCCGGCATCCAATAGAAAGTGCAGTCTCCGGCATCAATGCCAAAGCGCCATGTATTGTTTTCTATTTCCAGTATTCCTCTTACAAGAGCGCATGCTTTATCAATTGGGTTATATGATCTTGCCAGACTTGACCATTTGTATGTTTTCTTGCTTGGGTTAAATTCTAAAGGGGAGCCGAAACTTGCAAGGATAGTATCACCTTCAAAACCTACAATAACAGCTCCTGCATTAAAAATAACTTTTTTTACGGATGCAATAAATGAATTTCTTGCATTGCCTGCATCTTGCGGTTTTTCATTTGCCTCTGTACTGAGTAAAGCCGTATCTTTAATAGCGATAATAACAGCAAAAATTATATTTACCTCTGAAAGACGCGGTCTTCCGTATGCAATTAAGTTTTTCAAAATATTTTTTGAAACAACAGCTCCGTATGCGCTACGGAATGTCCTCTCTCTGTGTCTTAACACAGCGCATTTACAATAGAAAATTAAAAGAACCCCCGTAAGTGATGAGCTTAAAATAATTACAGGATCAAACCATATTGAAAAATAAATAAAAATAATACTAAAAGCAATTGAGCAGAAAAGACTTAATGAAAAGCCTATAATAAAAAGTAAAATAGGACGCAGTAAAAAAACAGCCAATAACACAGCAAAAGAACATATTATAAACCAAAAAATTATATGCCTGTTAAATGGGAGTTTAATATGATTGCCTGTCATCATTACATTTGCAATAAGTGCAGAATAAAGCGCATTATCTTTAGGACCCATAATGCAATATGAAAACATCAATTCTTCTTCCAGTTTACTGTGCAGAGCAGAAAATTTTGTATATGCTTCATGCATTGGAGAGAAATAACTAATTATTTCATCTCTGTTTTTAATCAAATTATTAATTATCTCTTCATTTAACGGGTCTGTATCAGCAATTAATTCTTCGTATTCTTTTATTTGATTTAAAAGAGAAGGATTTAAAAAATAATCGTTAAGGCTGCTAATATAGTTTTGTCTTGCATTTCTCCATGCAATACGGCTTTCACTGACAGGAGTTTTTAACAAATCTTCTTTTAATACATAGGTATGATCTCCCAGATAAAAGGGAGATAATTCCGGCAAGATTTCCGAGAACGCACCAAATTCGTCTGCTGCTTGCAAAGCGTCCCGCAAAATAAATCCCGCTTCTTCATAATCTCTGAAAAGCGAAATATCAATTCGGCGGAATTGGCAATTCCACGGTGTTATAACATTCCCTTCTTTATCAAGTGTAATATCAAATTCGGTTCTATCTTGTTTTAATAACCATAAAATCCATCCATGTTCTGTATATTCAGTCTGTACCGTAAGATATCGGTTTCTTAAATTTAAATAAACAGGATGAACAAAACCTTGAGAAAAATCGTTCGGGTTTTTTTCAGGTTCAAAACTAACATCTAAAAGTTTAACGCGCCTTATTTTACCGTCCCTTTCAAAAAGAGGATCGGACTGTACTTCCAGATAATTTCCAAAAACTGTTGCAGAACGAATCAAATCTTCGTCTCTGTCAACTAATGCCGAAAGAAGGCGATCTCTTCCGAGTTCTGTCAGCTCCACTACTCTTTGCACATACAAAGGAGCGTACTGCGGCGTAACAGTACCCATTCTAATACCTTCAAACAAACCGCGTATATTATCCCCGACTATAGAATATTCCTCAGCAAAACGCCGCTTTATATCAGCTTCTGTAAGCATAATCGGCGAAGAAGACGGCGACACTTTGCCTGTCATTACCAAATTAGAAGCATTCATTTCTGTCAATGTCATAAAAACAGTAAATATATCGCTGCCTTCTGCAAATTCATCTGTATCAATTATAACAATTTCGCGTGACGGAGCAGGCGTTTTAAGATATTTTAAAAGAAAATCATAATGCAGACCTAATTTTGGTCCTTGAAATATATAATTAAGAAGAAAAACTATCCCTACAGCACAAGCAAGCCCGCCGAGAAGCATTAAAATTAAATGTTTTATTGGAATATGTGCAGGCATGAATATATACGTAATCTTTCTAATACACCATTGCAGATAAAACCGCATCTATCCAGTGATTAGCTTCCGTAAGGTGAACATTTTTGAAAGTTAAAAACTCCATTAATGCTTCTCTGTATTTTTGTGTATAATACAGCGTTTGACCTAAATAAAAACGCGCTCTTGCTTCTACTTCTTTTGAACGCGGCAAAGACAGATAATGCTGTAAACCGATCCGTGCATTTTCCCAATCAAAATTAATAAAATAATCCGTTAATATTTGGAATAAAGCGGACTCTTCTCCGCCTGTGGGCGCTTGTAAATCAATTGCAAAAATTCTCGGGGTCTTTTGCGTCATAGGCAATTTATCCGGTATATGCGTGTTACGCAGCATATTTACAGAAACTTCCCCTAATTGACGCTGCTCTGCTATATCTGTAATGAAACCTTCAGGTAACGCACTGCGTATCGTTAAAACAGGCAAAGGAATAGGGCGCAGGGATCGTTCATTAATTTGATGAGCTGTAATCCTTACAGGAGAAATAGTTGAATTTACTCCGGGTTTAACTTCCATGCTGACACTTGAAATTTCATCCTCATATATCAGGATATAATACCAAGTTATATCCGGAACAGGATAATCAATAAAACCGGAGGAGATTCCCGACTGCACAATGACAGCGTTAAGTAAATCCTGAGGCTGGCGTATTGGCTGCATACTCCGGTAAAGAATGATATTTCTGCGGTTTCCTGTCGAATCAAAATAAATAACTACTCTCTCTCCTTCCTGAATAGCTCTTATATTTGAAATTCCTTCTATCGTTACAGGTTCTGTTACAGGAGTATCTGCAACATATATATCTGCAGCTTCTCCCGGAATAAAATTTAAACTGGTACTGTTAATTCTGGGAATTATTAAATCATACCTTCTGCCTGATACATCGCTTGCTGCAATAAAATAATAAACATTTCCCATATCTTCTGTATCATCAATATAATATTGCTCGCCGTACCTTACAACAACAGGTCTGATATTTGCTGGAATAAAATCGCCGAAAGGACGCGCAGATCTAAAAATATAAACAGGACCTCTTGCATCAGGAGAATCTGTCCATGTTAATCTAATCAGATTATTTCTTGCTTCCACTTGAATTTGAGTAATGTGCGGATCTCTGTTTTGAGCGGAAATATCGGCAGAAATTGCCAAAAAGAGTGTAATAATTGCTAAAAAGCACATTTTTTTCATTACTATCTTAATTTTAGTACTAAAACTGCCTCAAGTCCATAGGTTATTAAAACATTCGGTTATAGAAATCAGCTTATAATTTCATCATATTGAAGCCTGTATAAGCCTGCATAAATCCCGTCCTTTTCGATAAGTTCTTCGTGCTTGCCTTCCTCTGCAAGGTGTCCGTTTGAAAGTACCATAATGCGATCTGCATCTTTTATTGTTGATAACCTGTGCGCTATAACAAAAGAAGTTCTGCCTGCCATAACATTTTTCATTCCAAGCTGAATTAATCTTTCTGTCTCTGTGTCGATAGAACTGGTCGCTTCATCAAGGATAACCACCTGCGGGTTATGTGCAATAACGCGGGCAAAACTTATTAACTGCCTTTGCCCTGCAGAAATATTTGCAGCTCTTTCAGAAAGCATTGTTTCGTATCCGTCTTTTAAATTGGAAATAAATTCATGTGCATGCACTGTCTTTGCAGCTTCGATTATTTTCTCATCAGAAATTTCCAAACCCAAACTTATATTTTCTTTAATTGTACCTGAAAATAAAGTTACATCCTGTGTGACAGGCATAATTGCATTTCGTAATTTATTAAGCGGGATATTTTTAATTGGAACTCCGTCAAGCCGTATCTGTCCTTTATTTATATCCCAAAGACGTGCAAGTACATTGATAATTGTTGTCTTACCCGCTCCTGTAAAACCGACTATTGCTACCATCTCGCCCGGTGATACGGAAAAGGAAAGCCCTTTTAATACTTCTTCCCCTTCTTTGTAAGAAAAGTGTACATCATCAAATTCAACATGACCTTTTATATCTTCATTTTTATCGGTTTTACCGGTGTCAGGAATTTGTTCGTTTGTATCGATTAATTTAAAAATCTTTTCTCCGCCTGCCATTGCCGATTGAAGCATTGTATATTTTTCTGCAATATCCGTTACAGGATGAAAAAACATTTGCACAAGATTAATAAAAGCGATTAAAACTCCAAGTGATATAGAAAGCGAAAACACTAATTTACTGCCTGCTACAATTACAACAGCCATTGTTAAAGCAGACAGCCATTCAACTGAAGGTCTGAATACTGCAAACACATACATCTCTTTTATGTTTGCATCTAACAGTTCATCGTTNCTTTTTTTAAATTCATCTGCGCTCTTTTTTTCTTGTCTAAAATACTGCACTACCTGCATACCGGCAAGCCTTTCTGCAAGATACGCAAAAACTTTAGATGATGCCGTTCTCTGTCTTCTGAATGCATCCCGCGCTTTAACACGGCTAATCAGCGTAACAATTAAAACAGGCGGTAAGGTGATAAGAACTGCAATTGCCATCTGCGGAGAAAGAATAAACATAGTGATAAGAGAGCCTGTCATTATCGAAATATCTTTTAAAAAATCAACTAACACGGTTGTAAAAAACTCGTCCATCGTTTGAACATCGCTTGTTAAGCGCGTAACAATTCTACCCACAGGATGACGGGAAAGAAATCCTGTTGATTGGGAAAGAGTTTTATTAAAAAGACCTAAACGTATATCTTTCATTACATACTGGGTCATAAGGTTTGCTGTTAATGTCTGTAAAAAGGTAAAAATAAATACTAAGATCAATATGAAAAAATACAGAGTACAGCTTCTCATTAAATACGTAACATTTTTTACCAATATACCTTCATCAATAATACGCTGAAGCAATACAGGAAGAATAAGTTCTCCGAGCGTGGAAATAATAAGAGCGGCGATTGTTGCAAGCACTAAATGTTTATATGGCTTAAGATACGATAAAATCCTTGCTGCAATGCGGCTGTCGTATTCTTTGGTTATATCATCAGTGTCAAAATAACTTTCAGACATACGATTTTTCCTCCATCCTTTGGAATGCCGCCATTTTACTGTAAAAACCGCCGCTAGCAGAAAGTTCAGAAGGGCTTCCGTATTCCAGCATTTTTCCTTTATCTAAAACTAAAATTTTATCGGAATATTTTAGAGTGGAAACTCTGTGCGAAACAATAATAGTAGTTTTTCCTTTTCTTTCTTGCAGTAAAGACTGTAATATTTTTTGTTCAGTTTCGTTATCAACAGCGGAAAAGGAATCGTCTAATATTAAAAACTCACTTTTTAAAATTTCTGCTCTTGCAATCGCTGTCCTTTGCTTCTGCCCTCCGGAAAGGGTAAGCCCTCTCTCTCCGATAAGAGTATCCTTTCCGTTCTGGAAAATACTTATATCTTTATTTAAAGAAGCAAAAGTAATTGCATTATCAACTTTATTATTGTCTGTATCCTTAAGCCCATAAGCGATATTATTTGCAATAGTATCAGAAAAAAGATAACTATCCTGAGGGCTTACAGCAAAAAGAGAGCGCAAAAAATCAAGAGGCAAATCGTGTATATCATTACCGAAAACAAACACGCTGCCTAAAGGAGGATCAACCATACGTGTTAATGTTTTAATAAATGTTGATTTTCCAGAGCCTGTCTTACCCATTACACCTAACCACTGTCCGCGCTCAATTTGCAGGCTAACACCTTCCAGCATTTTATCTTTCCCGTTATATGCAAATGAAAGATTTTTAATTTCCAATGCGTGAACACCAACTGCCTCTTCCCTTTTCTCTTTTCCTTCTTCGTTTTTATCTGAAATCGACGGCTGTGTACTTAATATTTCGTTTATCCTTCTTAAACTTACAGCACCTCTTTGGATTAAAGTTACCATGAAACCCGCTCCCATTAAGGGCCAGATTAACATTGACAGATAACGGAACATTGCAACAAGGCTTCCCGGTGTCATTTCATTCTGTATTACTAATCTGCCGCCGACAGCGAGCATTATTAGAATTGTAAACCCGGAAAGTAAACTTACAAAAGGAAATAAAAAACCAAAAAGACGCACTATTTCCATATTCGCTTTGCGGTAATCATCATTTGAATCTGAAAACTTTTTTGTAAACCACCATTCTTTTACAAAAGATTTTACAACACTTATCCCTGCAAAAGTTTCCTGTACATTATCGCTCATTTTTGAATATGCTTCATAGGAAGCTTTAAATTTCTTACCAACAACGCCGCCGAAAAAAAGAATTATAATCGTAACAAGAGGCAAAGGAATTACCGAAAAAAAAGCGGACTTAGCATCTTGAATAAAAATAATAATAAGAATTGCACTTGACATAAAAATAAAATCGAATAACGCTACAAGCCCTATACCGATAGACATTCTTATTGCATGAAGATCGTTTATTGAACGTGCCATTAAGTCTCCGATTTTATTTTTCTGATAAAAATCCCAAGATAATTTCTGCAAATGTTTAAAAATATCTTCGCGTAACTGTGCCTCTATCCGTCTTGCAGAGCCATTGATAAAGAAACGCCATAAAAAACGCCCTGCTGAAACAAAAGCCATAGTCCCTATCATCCAGAGGCAAAGATAAATTACACGTTTCCATTCAAAGCTGTCAGAACTTATTATATCGACTGCAATGCGTATAAACTGAGGAATCACAATCTGGGCGGCATCTACTATTATCAGACATATAAGACCTAAAATATAATGATTTTTATACCGGGAAAGATAAGGAATTAATAATTTATATTCTTTTAGAGATATTCGCTGAGGTTTATCTAAGTTCTCATTATCACTTTGTTCATTGTTCATTATTCATTGCTATCAGTAGAATTATCCCAATCTCTTTTTCATTTCTTCCTGTTTTTTAATATCTGTTTCAAGTTTTGTTGACCAAATTGCCAATTTTTTCTTGATTTCTTCTGCCGCTTCACTTTCTGACATTACTATATGAATACGTCTTAACGCAGATAAAAATAATATCCCTGTTTTAAAATCAAGCACCTGCTGGGTAGAAAGTTCGTATTTATCGCGATAACGGCTTGCAGCGCGCGCTAAAAGTTCTTTGATCAATCTTAAATGATAAACTGTCGATTCATAATAAGGCGAATCAGGAAGTGAGTTTGAAAAAGCATTGCGTAAATCAATAATATTTTTTGCAGTAGCTGCAAATCTGCCTTCCAGCTCAACAAATGTCCATCTCCATTTTGAATTATCACCGTATGCTTGTTCCAATAAATCAATTGTAAAACCCATTTTGCGCACAAGATTATAACGCTGGTTAGGATCAAACGCATCTATAAGGGCGAGCTTTTCTTCATAATCGGAGAACGGCGCATCAATATAATTACTTACTATTTCTTCAAGATAAATAACAGCTTTGTAGATTGATTTTCTTGCATCATTTAAAGCTTCTTCGTTTTTTACTTTTAAAACCGCCGTGGAAACACCATTAATTGCCATATAACTGGAAACTAAATTAAGCATTTCATCTACAAGAACAAGTTTTTGTAAGACTGTATCTGCAGGATTCTTTTTTATACTTGCAAGTAAATCAACTTCAGTTTTTAAAAGAGATTTGGTCATTGTAATGTAGATTTTTACTTTTTCCTGATACAAATGCCGATCTTGATCGGATATCTTAGCCATCAGCCACTCCCGTATTTGGAAATAAGTTCATCGGCGTGGGCAAGGGCTGCACTCCCGCAGTCACCTGCTAACATTCTGGCAATCTCTTTTCTTCTGCCGTCAGAAGATAAAGGACCTATACCTGTGTAAGTCCTGCCGCCTTCAGTTCTTTTTTCCACCTTAAAATGATTATCGGCTCTTACAGCGATACTCGCGAGATGTGTAACGCAAAAAATTTGCTTAAATTTTCCGATTTTCGCTAAATATTCGCCGACTTTTAAGGCAACCTCTCCTCCAATACCCGTATCTATCTCGTCAAAGACAAGGGTCTGAACTTGCAGCGAAGTTTCCGTCCCGCCTGTCTCTTCGGTTTTATTATCATCCTTTAAAAGAGCGGTTTTTATGGCAAGCATCACACGGGAAAGTTCCCCGCCTGAAGCAATTTTTGCCAATTCTTTTAAAGCCTCTCCTGTGTTAGCGGAAATTAAAAACTCAATATCCTCTGTGCCGTAAGGACCGAATGAGGTACTCCCTTCCTGCCCTCTTGTTGTAATTTTCACCTGAAAACGGGCATTGGGCATACCAAGATGCTGCATAATCTCTGTAATTGTTTTGCTTAACTTAGAAGCTGCCGCATTTCGTTTTTCACGCAAGCCTTGCGCTTTTGCAATTATTGATTTTTCTAAAGATGAAATCTGCGCTTTTAATTTTTCCCGATTTTCTTCTGCGCTGCTTAAAGCCTCGATTTCAGCTTGCGCGTTTAATTTATATGCTGATATTGCTTCTTCTTCGCTTCCTGTCTGAGTCTGTTCCAATTTACCTGCATATTTTTTTCTTAACTTATATAAAAGAGTAAGTCTTTCATTTACATCTTCAAGCCTTCCGGGATCGTAGGTTAAATTATCTCTGTAAGCGCGGAAATCTCCTGCAATATCTTCCGCTTCATAATAAAGATTTTCTACTCTTCTGTTTATATCACCTAACGATGAATCTACTGCAGCGGCACTGTCTAGAGAATTTTTAACACGGCGCGTTAAAGTTAAAATTGATTGTTCGCCGTCAAAAAAACTGCCCGATGCGGTTCTGATTAATCCGGCAAGTTTTTCAAAATCGGACAATTTCTGCACTTCATTTTCCAGTTCGCGTATTTCCCCTGCTTGTATTTGCGCTTTATCGATTTCATCAACTGCATATTGTAAAAGTTCAAGCCTCTCTTCCCTTTCTTTCTCGCTTTTTAATGAGGCTTCCATTGTCTTTCGTTTTTCTGTCAGTTCAAGAAAAACCTTAGAGAACTCATTCACTTCATTTTCTATTCCTGCAAAATGATCAAGGTAGCGCCTATGGCTTTCTTTTCGCAGTAAGGATTCGTGGTTATGCTGTCCGTGAAGATCGAATAACAGCGACATAAACTCTGTTAAGTCCTGTCTTGTTACAGGAACATTTTGTATGTATATTGAACCTCTTCCTGTTGTTTTTATATTTCGCCTAACAATAACTGTAAAAACAGAGTTTGAATCTTCCTCACATTCTATATCTCTTGCAGAAAGCCATTCCTTTACATCAATATTATTTTTATTTACAGAAATAACAGCACTAACGCTTGCTTCTTCGCAGCCCGATCTTATAACATCAGGTTCCGCTTTTGCACCCATCAGGAAACTAAGAGAGCCAACAATAATTGATTTACCTGCTCCTGTTTCTCCTGTTAAAACATTAAAACCTGAACGAAAAGAAAGATTGATCGAATCAATTAGCGCGTAATTTCTAATTGACATCTCTTCAAGCATTTATTTCCCCTGACCAAAAAAGTTTTTTACGCAGCGCTGAATAATACGCATGCTTATCAGGATAAATTATTTTCGCATAATGAGATGTTTGTTTTATGATAATATTATCATCGCTTTTTAAATTAAAAATATCCTGACCGTCTATAGTTAAAAGCACTCCGGATTTTTGTTTTTCCGCAACATTAACAATAATTGTTTGATTTGAAGAAATCACAAAAGGACGGTTGGAAAGAGCAAAGGGGCAAATCGGATTGATTATAAACGCTTCAAGTTCAGGATCGAGTATCGGTCCTCCTGCCGCCATTGAATATGCGGTAGAACCTGTAGGCGTTGAAACAATTAAACCGTCACAGCGGTATGCACCTAACGCTACCTTTCTGTCATCCTTTAAAATATTAACATTAAGTTTTATTAGTTTTGCAATCCCTGTGCAGGAAATAACAGCATCATTAAGGCAAAACTTTTCCATTATACTTTTCGCATCGCGCTCTACAGAAACATTTAACATACACCTTTGCGAAGGGATAATCTCTCCTTTTCCCCATTTATTAAAAACTGTAAGCCAATCATCCTTGTTTACTTCGGCTAAAAATCCAAGAGATCCAAGATTGACAGGAAGAATCGGAACATTTAAATGTGCGATACAGCGTGCGGCATAAAGTACAGTACCGTCCCCTCCAAGTGTAAAAGCAATATCCCATTTTTTTTCATTATTTTTTAACGGAGGTTCAGGACAAAATGTATCAACTTGTCTTCCATCGAATGTAAAAACAGTAACATCAATTTTATTTTTATTTAATTCTTGTTTTATTTGATCGGCGAGTAAAGCGGCATTTTCTTTTAATAGATTTAAAAATAAAACAGCGCTCTTTATTGCCATAAACCATCCTTAAGGAAGCGTCATTATAAGACGGCTTATACGTTCTGCATCCTGAGAACGAAGCCTTGGATATATGGGAAACAGAACAGTTCGCAAAACAAGCGAATTGCTGACAGGGCAGTTTTCCGCTAACCCCGTTTGTGCAATAGAATTCCAAAATGCATTTTCTAAAATAATCTCTTTCTTTTTTGCATAAGCGATAACATCTTTTAAACCTGTTTCCAAAACCAGCGGAAACGAGTAATTGCAATAATCGTTTTTACTTTGAATAAATCTTTTATGCCTTGTACGTAAACTTGCTTTCATATAGAACTCTGCAATATCGCGTCTTTTATCTAGATTGCGTTCCGCTTCTTTAAATTGGACTATAGCAAGAGCGGAATTAATATCGGGAAGGCAATATTCATCGGCTAAAGTTGCAAAAATGCGAAGAGCGGAAGCATCTTTTCTATTAACAGCAAAAAGCAAAGCTCCTCCGCCTGCTGTCAGCATATCTCTTTCTTCCAAACCTAAAATACAAAAAATACCGTTAAGATTTATTTTAACGGCATTTGATTTATCCTGAGCATGAACAGAGTTTGCATCTTCTTTTTCTTTTTTTTCTTTAGTATCACTTGCATCTTCTGATTTTTCGGTATTCTTTTTTTCTTTAGGTTTAAACCAGCTTCCGTAAGATTGAGAAATATCTTCGATTACGGGAAAACCTAATTCATTTATGGAAGCAGAATCCGGAACAAAGCCGAGAGTATGATGAAGGACAACAGCTAAAACTTCAAGATCGGCAGGTTTATTAGCGACAGTGTTTTCGATTAACTCCCGGCTCATGCAGGGAAAATCATAAGTTACATCGCAAAAAAGAGGCGTTAGGTGCAAATCCTGCAATACCTGTAAATAATAACGCGGAGAAAGAGCGGAAACAATCACAGCTTTCCGTTTTTGCTCCTTCTCTTTTTGTTCATGTTCTGATTCTGTTTGCGTACTTTGTAAAACAGCTCTAAGGGCTAAATACAGCGCGACAGCAGGGCTTCGCAAAGCGAGAGCATAATCAAAATGCAATTGTTCTTTTGCAGTTTGAATTAAAAGACGGTTTCGCTCTCCGGGACCTATTTTTTCTTCCACCATTGCGGTTAATACCGCATCCATTTCTTTGCGCCTTATTGTGGGAGAATATACTTCGATTTTCATGCTGTTTTAAAAAACCTTATTTTAATGCCTGGCTTTATTTACGCAATTCGGCAATTTTTTGAAGTTCTTTTGGATTAAAAAGATCTCTGATATCAAGAATGATAAGATATCCGTCTTCCTGGCGAACCACACCCTGTATATATTCAGCACCAATTCCAGAAAACATTTGAGGCGGCGGCTGTACATCTTCTTTTTCGATAGTTACTACACGTGAAATTCTGTCTATGATAACACCTAATTTCATTCCGTCTATATCAAGGATAACAAAACCGCTTAATAATTCATCTTCTTCAGAGGTAACCAGTTTTCTTAAGTGAAACCTCTTGTGTAAATTGATAATTGGAATAATCTCACTTCGTAAATTAAAAATTCCTTCGACATAAGTAGGTGCGTTTGGGATTGTCCTGATTGCCTGTACCCTGACAATTTCTTTAACATCCATTATATTGACACCGTACAGTTCTTCCCCTAACTGGAAAGTAACCAATTGCCGCGACTCAGTTTTATTAACATCTATGCGTGTTGCTGCCATTGAGATTTCCCCCTTAATATAAAAATATCATGAATTCCCCATATGTTCAAGTAGAAATCTTCGATGATATTAGAATAAACGTAATTATTAATTATCACTCTCTAACCCAAATCTGACCGAAACCTAACGCTCCAAGCCTTATTGATGCAGAATATACATCTACAGAAGGAATTCCGACAGCCATAACACGAAAAACTGAGTTGGAAAAATCGACTTCTGCCGCAAAACCGGCACTTTTAATATAATTTGCAGCTCTTATTGCCGCATCTTGCGCAGAATACGCACCAATTTGCAAGCGGTAATTCTTTCCGGAAGACCGATCCGGCAAACCGGGAATTATTTGAACCGATTCAGGGCTTACAGGAGGCAAAGAACCGCTTCTAGGCTGAATATTAGCAGATTGATTTGATGCAACCCTTAAATCCGGGACTAATGTATTGATATTTGTCCCTATAGGTCTGGCATTTGATAATGGAAGACCCGGCTCTTCAAGTAAAGTAGTAGCAGGTTGAGTTGCACCTTGACTGACAGGCTGTCTAACCGGAGGCGGAGGAGCAGGCTGCTGCGGTATTATCTCTTGATACGATGGCACAGGCGCTTCCCTTACAGGAACTGATACAGGCTGATGAATTGCAGGCTGAGATTCCCTTACAGCAGGCTGATTATTTTCCCTTCTCCGAGAGTCATTAGAAACCTGTCTGTCAACACGGTTTTGAACAGCAACTGCTTCTCTTGATTCTCTAGCCTCGCGCGCTTCTCTTGTTTCCCGAGCTTCTCTGGATTCGCGGGTTTCTCTTACTTCACGGGCTTCACGAGCATCTCTTGCTTCGCGCGCCTCGCGGGCTTCTCTTACTTCACGGGCTTCGCGGGCTTCACGAGCATCTCTTGCATCGATAGACATAGCCATAAGCCAAGCAAGAAATTCCGTTGATTCATTTGCATTTGCTAAATGAGAAGCGAGTTCAAACCCGTTACTGTCTTTATTGCCGTTATTTACATTGTTATAATCTTGCGGATTTTTATTCGGTTCTTCTGACGTTCTATTATTTATTTCGACAGATACACCGCCTGGATTTTGCAAATTCTGTTTGCGTTGAGTTACAGGTTGTTCTTGTGTTATAAGAATTGTTTCACGTCCTTCATTTTGAGCCGGCTGAACAATTTGCAAAGTTTCCCTTGCAGAAACAGAAACCGGAGCGGACTGCTGTGCAGAAGAGGTAACAGGCGCCGAAGACACTAAGTCCACGATTGGTTCATATGCGCGTAATTGGGACGGCTGAGGAGTACTTACAGTAAGCACAACTTGTTCGCCTGCACTAATACCTAATGCTTGAGCTGCAGAAGGAGAAATATCAATAATTCTATTTTCAGAAGGATTGATGCGGTCTACAATTGTAACCTCAACTTCCCTTCCGTTACGAGGATTAGTAATTTTTACTAAGGAATTAAGCGGAAAACTCGCATGCGCTCCGACAAGCCCGTCAGCTTTCATTTCCTGACTGACAGCACCGCGCATTGTAAAATCACCAAGCCTTGCCTGAGCGCAAAGTGATAATACAATAAATGCGAAAAAAACGGCAAAAAACAGCCTTTTCATCTTGATTCTCCTTTACCTATTCCCTCCCATACTTAATTTTAAGAAATAATTCGATAATTTGCAAGGAAAGAAGGGGAGTTTATCACATAAATAGGTTATTTCCCTTGATAGTTTCCATTTAAAAAATTACCTTCTAGTATAATTCCGTCTTCTATATACCTTCCCCTACCTGTCATTTGATTATTAACCCAATCACCTTCGTAGACATCTCCCCATGGAAAAATATATTTTCCCTTGCCATTTCTTCGATCGTTAGCATAATCGCCTTCGTAGACACCTCCGTCTGCCCATATATATTTTCCCTTGCCTGATCTCAGTCCGTTAACAAAGTTTCCTTCAAAGAAATCGCCTTTTTTATATCTCCATACCCCTTTCCCGTGCATAAGCCCGTTAACGATATCCCCTTCAAATTCATAAGCGTCCCCGTCATGATCAACACCGGAAAGAGTTCCCCTGTAAGAATTTTTTGCAAAATTTTCTTGATATTCATTATCTATCCAATTTCCTTCTCGTATAGTTCCGTCTGCCCATATATATTTTCCCTTGCCGTGTCTTTTTCCATTTAAAAAATCACCTTCGTAGACATCTCCGTTAGCCCATTTTATTTTTCCCTTACCGGTTCTTCGATCATTTACAAAATCGCCTTCGTAGACACCTCCAACTGCCCATATATATTTTCCCTTGCCTGATCTCACTCCGTTAACAAAGTATCCTTCAAAGAAATCGCCGTTTTTATATCTCCATACCCCTTTTCCGTGCATAAGCCCGTTAACGATATCCCCTTCAAATTCATAAGCGTCCCCGTCAAAATCAACGCCGGACAGAGTTCCTTTATAAGAAGCGTTTGCCTGCTGATTATTTCCCGCATCCTGTTTGCTTTCATATTTTTTGATATTCCATCCGAGAGCGTAAATAAACTCATAAATTATTTTTACTGCCATATTTTCGGCGATATAAGATTCTGTCAATTTTTGAATAGCAGATTTAACAGCCGCCTCTTTATTTTCCACAGACGCATTTAAATTGTTTTTTAAAACTTTTGCCGCGCCTAATTTAAAAACGGTATATACAAGCTCCTTGTCAGCCTGAGAAACGGAAGGGGCGAGATCCGGGAAAAGAGCGTTGAGCTTACCGAGCAGGACATCTTCGCCGAACCTCTTTTTAATCGCAGCAAGAGCGTCCTTTACATTATCGTAAGATTTCGGTTCTTCTTGTTCAGGAAGGTCTTTCCCGCAGAACGGGCATTTTGTAATAGAAACATTTTCGTTTGTTTCCCATTTACTGTTACAGTTTTTACATTGCATTTTTTTCCCCCGAAGAAATTATATAGTAAAAATGTTTTTTTGAATATTGAAAAACAAAAGAGAAAAAGCTGTATTTAACATTTTACGGAATAAAAAAGACGCCGGAAAAAACCGGCGTCTTGAAAAATCAACAACCCCGCCGCAAGCAGCAGGGTATTAAACCCTTTAGCACAAATAAATTCCAATATCAGTTTTGACTATCCGGATTTAAGAAAAACGCCCATTCAATAGGCAGCGATTTATTGCCCTCCCATGCTTTGTAAACATCAATCGCGATTTCTGCCCACTGCGCCGTTGCCATTGATGCCTTAAATGATTCATACCTTGGGTGCCGCGTTAAATCGTAATAAATATAAACAACCCTGCGTTCTTCCCAATTAGTCGTATAATATGCGCCATAACCGCCGTTGTTTACAGATTCAATTAAGTCAACTCTGGAAATAGCGCCATCCCAGGGGAATGCTTCTTTATCAATAATATCCAGGATTTGATCACAGCCATCCGAGTTTAACCAAATACCGACACTATTTAATCCTTCCCATCCATCATGATTTACAATATCATCTAAATACAGTGCAAGACCGAACTCGGTGATTTTTCCTTCGCCGATCAATCTTCTGTATTCATTACTTATCGTCCATCCTCTTTGATGGTCAGGAGAATCCGATAAGCCCCAATAATTTATCCATGTCAGGTTTTTGCCTAAATCATAATTTTCATAAACACTAATATATACCCAGAAATTATCAATATAGTAAGTTGTTTCATCGCTGTTGTTGTACCATGAACTTAAAGATAAGTATCTATCGAACCTGTCATTATCACTGTTATATATAGGCTCCTCGATCATGCCTGTCCACTGACCGCTCATACTATACCAGACATTTTCTTTGGCATTTGGAATCGAAGCGCCCACAAAGGGATTATCGCTGTTAGTAATCTGCCAAACCAACATACCATCCGCGCCGACACGTTTAACATCCGCGCCAAAACTAATAGAAACAACTTTACCTCTAAGGTCAGGGAAACCATCTCCAAACCAGCTATTAGTCACACTCAATGGATAAAGAGCTACAGCCCATCCGCCTTCATCGGGATTGGGTTTGTCAACCTTCATGACAAAGTGCCTTCCCTCATTTGGTAAATTTACAACTGTATAATCAATAGGACTTGTAATATTTAAATCACCTGATTGAAGATTGGGAATAGCGTAAGCATCGAAAGGACCTAAATCTGTTTCTGCCGGAGGAGTTGATGGAATGCCCCTTGCCTTGCTGAAAGTATTGCCATCCCATCTTAAGTCATTAAAGGTTGAAACTCCCTCCGCTGTGTCCGCGAAATAGGTTTCATCGCCTGCTTCCTTGTAAAAAATACCAATCTGAAGTTTTGTATCTTGAAGTTTATACGCGTCTTTTTTAAATTGCATGTAGTTGTAGGGAGAACCCTGATAATTAAAAAGCTGATTCCATCTTTGTGACGAAAAACCGCTGTGTTCCGCTCCTGTCGCCCATTTATCAGTATTTGCATACCATTCAGAATCACCCCACAAGGTATTGTCATTAATAACCGACAAAACTTCATTATATTCAGCTGCGCCTCCGTCCTGCTGTGCCAAAGCATAATCCGCAACCATTTGTATCCACCAATTCGGGTGTGTTTGATTGATTAATTTATCATCTGTATAGGAAAATATGGCGGTACCTGTTACAGTACCGTCCTGCGCTTTACTAACACCGTCAAAGTAACAAGTATAACTTTCTTGATTCCACACACCGCGCCTGTCTACATACAGTATGATGGTATATGCGTCTACCACATAATAGTAATGACCCGGATACGCAATATCAGTTTCAGAGGACCGTACTATAGGTTTTGAACCCCACCAGATGCCCCACATGTTTTCCGGTATGCCGTTATCAAGCTCATCTTGAATTGTTCCGCCGCTGTTAATCGAAGGCGCATCTCCTGTTAATGACGCATCAACATCCACTTCGATGCTGGTCCAATTTCCGTCCGTGTCTTTTACCTGTACAATTGCTTTAGAGTCATTTATGTTGCTCAGGTTTCCTGAAATACTGTAGCGTAAAAAACTCCCTGCCGCGCTCAAAACATAAATTTTTGTTCCCCGATCGTAACTGCCCTTTAACTTAAAGGTAATGGGTCCGTCTTCCAAAAACCCTTCAAGTAAAATTTCATCCGCAGCAATAATCTCCCGCGCGGATCTGTTTGCGCTTTCTGACGCGTAAAACTTAGCGTTACCGCTGTCTGCATTTTGCGCCGCAAATGATCCTGAAATAGTGATAAGCGCTCCGTTCTGAAGGTCATCGCCATTACCGCCGCAAGCAGCTAATGAAAATCCGATTACCGCGATAAAAACCGTAACCGCGATCATTTTTAACATTTTTCTCATTTAATTCTCCTAAATAAATAATTAAAACATTTTATACTAACTTAAAATGTAATAAAACCTCGTATTTCTACCTGTTTATTACTTGGTTTTTTACTTTTAAAAGTTTTTATGTTACTTTTTGGAGTTATATAAAAATATTATAATTGATCTATTATTTCAAAGATTATATAATTGATAGGAATGAAAAACAAAAATTCAATAAATAAGCGCGGCGAAAACCTGACTTCCCGTGAACAAGATATTTTAAAACTTCTGCTTGAAGGCGATTCGTCCAAAGAAATTGCCTTTAAATTGAAAATTTCTCCAAGAACTGTGGATTATCATAGAAACAATATTTATAACAAGCTTGATGTTCATAATTATCAGGAACTTATCGCAAAACGCTCTTTAATAGACACCAAACAGGAAGGAGCAGAACCTCCGGCGCAAACAGATTCTGCAAATACGGATTTTTCATCCGGTCAGCGTTTAAAAACAAAAAGGCTATACAAATTTTTAATCCCTGCCGCTATTTTTATATTGATAATTTCAATAATTCCATTATGGTTTTTTACAATAAAAGCGTATTTTTCAAAATCGCCTGAAGAAACGCAAGCGGCTCATGTTTTTATAGATCACACTTATGATACATTGTATTTAAGAGCAAGCAGATATTCTAACTCCGTCGATGATTTTTATGGGCAATGTTATTCCACTTTTTTACAAGATATAAAACTCAGGCATTTTTACAGCGGTACGCTTGATGATCTTTTACCCATACCCTACGAATGGTATACAGTAAAAATATCGGGAACAGCGGA
>WQSW01000018.1 GCA_009787695.1 Treponema sp. | reverse complement strand
GATAAACGTCTTGTATATGCTGTTTATGAAATGGGGGCTGCAAAAGTATTAAAAAATAATTTAAACGCATCTAAAGAAGATAAAGAAGCGGCTGTAAAAGTTGCTATACAAAGATTGACAGAAGCGCACTTTTCTTTTGACAGCGCAGCAGAAATAATATTTGAATATGTTTATGCACTCGGCTGGCAGATAGAAAAACCAAAACCGGAACCAACAGATGCAGAAAAAAAGATAGCAGAAGCAGAAAAAAAAGCCGCTGAAGCTGAGAAGAAAGCGGCGAAGGCGGAAGCAGAAAAGAAGGCAGCAGAAGAAACTGCGAAAAAAGCTGCAGAAGCGGTAAAAAAGGTTACGTCAACTCCAAGTCTGTCACCGACACCTGTAAAGCCAAACCCTTCACCAACACCATCACATAAAATCCTTGTAAACTTTGTACACATAAAAGGCGGCACTTTCTTGATGGGAAGCCCTGTGAATGAACATGGTCGGGATAAAGGTGAAACACAGCATCAGGTAACAGTAAGTTCGTTTTATATGTGTAAATTTACAGTGACACAGAAAGAATATATGGAAGTGATGGGAATAAATCCCAGTGAATTTAAAGGAGATAACCTGCCTGTAGAAAGTGTAAGCTGGTTTGATGCGGTAGAGTATTGTAATAAACTAAGCCAAAGAGAAGGTTTAACTCCTGCTTATATTATTGACAATAATAGAACAGTAACATGGAATAGGAATACAAATGGTTCATTAGAAACGTCCGGTTACCGTCTGCCTACCGAAGCAGAATGGGAATATGCATGCAGAGCTGGCACAACAACAGCATATAATACAGGGTCAAATTTAAATGATAACACAGGATGGTATAAAGAAAACAGCGGAGGAACAACTCATCCTGTAGGGCAAAAAACCTCAAACGCTTTTGGATTATTTGACAAGCACGGAAATGTTTGTGAATGGTGTTGGGATTGGTATGGAAATTATCCAAGCGGAGCGCAAAATGATCCTACGGGAGCTGTCTCAGGCATTATCCGCGTGGATCGCGGCGGGTGTTGGGGCTCTTCGGCGGAGTGCACTCGTTCAGCCTTTCGTAGCGGCAGTGATCCTGACAAAAGGCGTAGCATTAACGGTTTCCGTGTTGTGCGTTCTTAAGTTTTTTATAACTAAAATAAAAAATGGTTGTTGCAATTTATAAATTAAAATCAATGAAATGAAAGGGACGTTATACGAAATTATAAATTAATTTTAATCGCAAAGGCGCAAAGTAACGAAGAGAACGCCAAGTGATTGTTCGATATATTATTTTTTCAAGCATTTTTTTATTTGATTTGTTTGATAATAAAAATTTACTTTGCGATCTTGGCGATTCTTCGCGTCTTGGCGATAAAATCTTCATAGATGACATAATTATTGTTTCATGTTATATTAAATTATGGTATAATTCAATAAAAGGAGAAAAACATGAAATGCGTTCACTGTGAAATGGAATGGTCTGGAAACGAAAAGATTACCGCCTCTATTACTAAATGCCCTTTTTGCGGCGAAAATCCAAACGAGAAAGAAGAGAAGACATCATATGAGAATACCAAAGATGCGTTAGTCGCCATTTATAAAAAATTCGGCGCAGATGTTTTACTCGGAGAAAAATTAAAATCATATTTTTCTGACTTTATGCCGTCTGCTTCTAAGAGTATAAAAAAATTAGTTAATTCTGTGTATGACAGCGGCGCTTCTAAAATATTAAAACAAAATATAAATTCTTCGCAAGAAGATAAGGAAAGAGCTGTAAAGATAGCGGTAAGAAATCTTACAGAAGATTTTGTCATGCCGGAAATTGCTGAGAATATTATTTTTGAGTTTATAGGCGCACTCGGCTGGCAAATAGAAAAACCAAAACCGGAACAGACAGTTACGACAAGCCCAAGTCCTTCACCATCATCACATAAAATCCCTGCTAACTTTGTTCATATTAAAGGCGGCACTTTTATGATGGGCAGCCCTGAGAATGAACCTGATCGTCTTGATGTTGAAACACAGCATCAGGTGACAGTAAGTTCGTTTTATATGTGTAAATTTACAGTGACACAGAAAGAGTATAGGGAAGTGATGGAAAAAAATCCAAGTGGATTTAAAGGAGATAACCTGCCTGTAGAAAATGTAAGCTGGTTTGATGCAATAGAGTATTGTAATATGTTAAGCCAAAAAGAAGGTTTAAATCCTGTTTATATTATAAAAGGTACTACAGTAACATGGAACAGGAAGGTAAACGGTTCGTTAGAAACATCCGGATACCGTCTTCCTACAGAAGCGGAATGGGAATATGCATGCAGGGCTGGAACAACAACAGCGTATAATACAGGATCAAATTTTAACGATAACACAGGATGGTTTTATAGTAACAGCGGAAATTCAACGCATTCTGTAGGGCAAAAACCTGCAAACGCTTATGGATTATTTGACATGCATGGTAATGTATATGAATGGTGTTGGGATTGGTATGGAAATTATCCAAGCGGAGCGCAAACTGATCCTATGGGAGCGGTCTCAGGCACTCACCGCGTGGCGCGCTGCGGTTGTTGGCTCATTTCGGCAGAGTTCACTCGTTCAGCTGCCCGTGGCTACGGCTCCCCTGATGGCAGGAACATCCATGTCGGCTTCCGTGTTGTGCGTTCTTGAGTTTTACAAAAATTTATTTTAAAACCGCAAAGCGTTATGTGACATTAATAACCATTTCAGAAAATGATATTTTATTAAGTATTATAAACAAATAAAACAGAGTTCTCCATTTACCCCTCCTTATTTTATTATATAGAATTTTTAAATTTATATATTCTCTGGTCTGCGGGCGGAAAAAACGATCCCATCCGAGTGTTTACTATCGAGGTAAGGGAGCGTTTTTTACGCCCGCAGACCAAAGACTTTACAAGCACTATAATTTTTAAATACATTATGTTAAAATCTCCTCATGTCAACAGATGATAAAAAAATAATCTACTCCATGTATAAAGTGTCAAAAAAACATGGAACAAAACAGGTGTTAAAAGACATCAGCATCTCCTATTTTTACGGTGCGAAAATCGGTGTTATCGGTCTTAACGGTTCCGGGAAATCCAGTTTGTTAAAAATATTGGCAGGCGTCGATACCGAGTTTGCAGGCGAAACTTCCGTCAGCCCCGGTTTTACTATCGGTTATCTTGAACAAGAACCTTATCTTGAGCCCGGCAAAACCGTAAAAGAAATTGTGTCCGAAGGCGCGAAGGAACTTGTCGCTCTTCTTGAAGAGTTCGATAAAGTGAGCGAGGCTTTCGGTGAGCCTGATGCCGACTACGATAAGTTAGGTGCAAAGCAGGCAGAGCTGCAGGAAAAAATTGAAGCTCAAGACGGATGGAATCTCGACAGCCGCCTAGAGCTTGCAATGGAAGCTCTCCGCTGTCCTGCGGGCGAAGAAGTTGTAGATCATCTTTCCGGAGGGGAAAGAAGGCGCGTTGCTCTTTGCAGATTGCTTTTGCAAAAACCTGATATTCTGTTACTCGACGAGCCTACAAACCACCTTGATGCTGAAACTGTCGCATGGCTTGAAAGGCATCTTCATGATTATGCAGGGACTGTAATCGCTGTAACGCACGACCGCTATTTTTTAGATAATGTTGCAGGCTGGATTTTAGAACTTGACCGCGGCGAAGGTATCCCGTGGAAAGGAAATTATTCTGGCTGGTTAGAACAAAAAGAAAAAAGAATGGCGCAGGAAGAAAAAGGCGAAAGCGACAGGCGTAAAACCTTGCAACGCGAACTTGAATGGATAAGGATGAGTCCTAAAGGGCGTCATGCAAAAAGCAAGGCGCGTATCACCCAATACGAAAAACTTTTTCAAGATGATGAGAGAGAAAGAAACAGGGGAGGAGCAACCAATAATAAAATTACTATCCCTGCAGGTCCCCATCTTGGAAAACTTGTAATCGAAGCGGAAGGGCTTTCTAAATCTTTCGGGCAGAAACTGTTATTCGAAAATTTAAATTTTACTGTTCCGCCGGGAGCCTGTGTCGGTATCATCGGTCCTAACGGTGCGGGTAAAACAACTCTTTTTAAATTGATCACAGGCAGCGAAAAGCCTGACAGCGGCACTTTGAAATTGGGAGAAAGCGTAAAATTAGGTTTTGCAGATCAGATGAGGGAAAATCTTGACAGCGAAAAAAGCGTATGGGAGCAGCTTTCTGACGGGCAGGATTTAATAAAATTAGGAGCGGGGCAGAGCGCAAGGGAAATAAACTCCCGCGCATATTGTGCATGGTACAATTTTTCAGGAGCTGATCAATCTAAAAAAGTGGGAGTTCTCAGCGGAGGAGAGCGCAACCGTTTAAATCTTGCATTGATGTTAAAAGAAGGCGCAAATGTTTTACTTCTTGACGAGCCGACAAACGACCTAGATGTAAACACGTTACGCGCATTAGAAGACGCGCTTGACACTTTTGCAGGTGTTAGTTTAGTAATAAGCCACGATCGCTGGTTTTTAGACAGGATCGTAACGCACATCCTCGCCTTCGAAGACGGCGAAGTGGTTTGGTACGACGGCAACTGGTCTGAATACGCGCAATGGCGAAGAGAAAAACTTGGAAGCGCGGCAGACAGCCCTCACCGTTATGTGTATAGAAAATTAGAGAGATAAATTTTACACTTGTCCTGCTAAGAATTCCGTATCCGATGCGTCTATTTGCCTGCCGTATAAATGTTCAAATAAGAAGCGCATATCTTCCGGCGCCATGTTTATAAAGCGGCAGCCGAAGTAACTTGCTGTTTTGTCTTTGAACTTGCGCACTATTTTTGCGATAACGCTTACCGTGCGGTAAGGCGCTTCTATGGTAACGGTTAGTTCTGCATCAAGTAAGAGTGTGTTCATAAGAATTGTGCCAAGCGGGTAAGCGAAAAGTAATCCCGATGCACTTATATCCAGAACTTTGCCTTCAAATGCATCGTTGTGCATTCTGCCGTGCTCAAAATATCCGTTTTCTTTCAGCGAGAATGCAAGTACTTTTGCAAATTGATAAACACTATCCAGCACGCTGAAATCAAAAGGCAGGCGTCCTTCTTTATCAATCCAAATATGAATGTATCCGATAACATATTCATGAAAAAGAATCGGCACCCATGCATCAGAATAAAAACCGTCATCGGCTTTATTTTTTAAAAAACGCGCAGTGGTATCATCTAAGAATCCGGGACCTACACCCGTTGTTTCTAAATATCGTTTGAATAAATCTTCTGTTATAATTCTTTTTTTCGGGTAAGGATCTGTTTTTGGCAGTAAGCCTGTTGTTGACGGGATAAAAAGTGTTTTTCCTGTTTCTGAAACAATGCGCTCTTCCATTGTATCAGGTTTCTTGTCTTTAAAATTTACTATCTTAAATCCGTCTGCATAATTTTTAAGGGAGTGAGTTATTTGTTTAATTAAATTAGAAAGATTTTTTGGATCGGCATTTCGTCCAAGATCGCTTATCCCTATTGTTTCGTATTCAGGAACTCTTGGGAAAGAAAGGTTATATCTGTCTCCTCTGAATGTAAATAAAATTTTTAAATCTGACGGAGTATCAACACGTAAATAATTGCGATCTAAATTTTTATAAAGTATATCGGCAGGTTTGCAGATTAGTAAATTATCTTTTTGAGTAATTACATCTACGCTGAAATCTATTACCTGTCCCCGATAATTAAATAAAAGAGGTATTTTTGTATTAGGTTTTAATTTACCTAAAGGTTTTGTGTGGCGGAAGATCATTTCATTAATTCCGCCTTGTTCAGGATTTACATCAAAA
Source organism: Treponema sp. (assembly GCA_009787695.1). Classification (GTDB taxonomy): domain Bacteria; phylum Spirochaetota; class Spirochaetia; order Treponematales; family Breznakiellaceae; genus WQXQ01. The sequence goes on along the minus strand of WQSW01000018.1, from coordinate 44,308 downwards.
GGATATTTTTCAAGTGTTAAAACATATTCATTTCTTTCTTTTATATACATTATCGGAAGTTTCTCTTCTATCAATGCTCTTAAAAGAAATTCTTTTTCAATTCTTCCTACAGGTGTAGCCATAATTGTTTTTAAAAAAACCTCTCATATGGATTAAAATCATTCAGATATATAGATTCTTTGAGTTCTGTTTCCTTATCTTTTACTTCTTCAAGCAAGAGCTCATCAAATCTCCAGTATGTTCTTGTTCTGTCTTCTTCTGATGTATCATCTTCATTTTTAATAACTTCTCTTATAAGCCTTATAAATAATTCTCCTGTTATTCCTTGCTCCCTTCCAATAAATCTTACTAAAAATGAAATTGCGCCGTCCGCTTCTTCTCTTCCTCCTCCGATTCTGTAACTAAGAGGGTTAATAATTTCTATCGAAGATAAATAACTTTCCCTTATACTTGCACTGATCGAAGATAAAGCTCTATGACTCATTTCTCCTGATACCAGCCCTTCGCAAATTGAATTTGCAAAAACATATCCGCCTTCCGGAGCTTCTCCGCGTCCTAGCTCTCCTATTACAGTATCTATAGGATAACGCGGAGCCTCTGATCGGTTCGGGCGCAGTAATGCTTCGGGGATAGAACCTCTTGCCGCGCGGGTTATTTCCTGAGACGAGGCTTTTCCTGTTTGCATAGCAAGCAATAAAATCAACAAAAATAAGCACAAACTAAATTTAAACCCTGCACAAACCTTGTTTGTATGCATATTTTCTCCTTGTTAATATATATTCTAGCAAAAAAAAATAAATTATTCTATAATAAAAAATCATGAAAAGTTCAATAGAAGCATCCCTTATTGAATCGTATACCCACCCTGTCAGGGATGTTTTATGGGGTCATATTTATATGACCGATAAATTCGCATCTTTAACAGAATCTTCTCTATTTAGAAGGTTAAACCGCATTATGCAGTTAGGTCCTGTCTACCTTGTTTATCCGGGAGCTACCCACACAAGGGCAAGCCATTCCATAGGCGTTTATCATATCGGCAGGAGGCTTTTGCAGAATTTGACGGAAAGAGGCGCATCGGCATGGCTTACTCACGAAGGGGTAAAATCCTTTCTTGCTGCCTGCCTCCTTCATGATTTAGGGCATTTCCCTTATACCCATTCTTTAAAAGAATTATCTCTTTCTTCCCACGAAGCGCTTACAGCCGCAGCTATTTTAAAAGAGCCGTTAAAATCCCTTGTAGGGGAAGCGGGCGCCGACCCTGCGCTAACCGCCGCCATTGTAGATAAGGAAATGGCTTCCCCTGTCAGCGATGAATTGCTTTTCTACCGCAAGCTTTTATCAGGCGCTCTTGATCCCGATAAGCTCGATTATTTAAACCGCGATGCCCGTTTCTGCGGGGTTCCCTACGGCGCTCAAGATGTAGATTTTATCCTTTCAAGGCTTTACCCCGACAAGGAAAGGGGTGCAGATATCGATTCAAAGCTGATTCCAAATGTCGAGGCTGTTCTTTTTTCCAAATATCTAATGTATCGGACTGTCTATTGGCACAGGCAAGTACGCGCAGCCACTGCAATGGTAAAAAAAGCTCTGATAACAGGGCTTGTTTCTGGCGATTTATCTTGCGAAAGTCTTTATAATCTTGATGATACGAGCCTTTTTTCTCTTTTGTCAGACTCAGAACGTATTAAAACTTGTAAAAATCTTGTAGAAGCGGTGCGCGAAGGGGTAATTTATGGCACAGCCGCTGAAATTTCCTATGAAAAAGCTGATTTATCAAATCCTGCATGGAAAAATATACGGGATATTAACAAAAGAGCGCAATTTGAGGAAAAACTTGCACAGGAATTAAGGCAGAAGGGGTTAAATATCAGCGGGGAGGACATAATTATCGACATTCCTGAGCCTGTTTCCTTTGAAACAGGGCTTTTTGTCCTTGATGAAGGGCGTAATTTCAGCGATAGTTCCAGCGCATTTAAAACAGAGACGGTAAATGCTTTTATTGAAACATTGTACACAATCAGGATATATATTAATCAAAAATATAATGAAACTATAAAGACTTTTCTTCAAGAATGTAGTATACTTAATAAAATATTTAACTCTGACCTTTAATTTTTAAAAGTCGGGTAAACCTTCAGGGGGGCTTAACATGGATATTCACAATACTAACGAAGACATGGTTTTCGATATGGTGCAAGCCATATTTGATGAAATACAGGAAAACGGCAATCCGGAAAAATTTTGCCTGTGTTATCAATGCAGAATAGATACGGTTTGTTTTACCCTGAATCGGATAGAACCGAATTACATAGTATCTAACCGCGGGTTTACACGCATTGATCAGACAAGTATAAAACACCAGCAGACAGAAGCTGATATTTCCACCCTTATTTACAAGGGGCTGCGTCTTGTTAATCATAACCTGCGCCCTACAGCTCCTCATGACGGCTCTCAAGCAGGAACTGTAAGAACTCATCATCCTGTGTTTGATATCCCCACTATTTCAGGGCGTATTTTTAACGGTATAAGTTTTGAACCGGTTGTCGGCGTTGATGTCTCACTTTATTGTGACGGCGAACTGGTTGCAATGAGAAACACAAACTGGCAAAATCCTTACACTATGGTTGCAAGCACTCCCGGCGCGCTAAGTTTTTGGCCTGCTCCGATTATTGCATCCGCTCCTGATATTGCAAAAGATTTTAAATTTTCTTTAAAGATTAATTCTCCCGATTATGAACCTCTAAACCACTTTTTTAATCTTTCTTCGATAAGTAAATTTCATAATCCCCAATCATATGCATTGAACCGTACATTTAAACTTCCGGATTTATATCTTTTCCCGCCGGGCGGAGAAATGGACGATGAAACTTTGCTGTGATCAATGATTACTGTATAGAAGTAACTAAAGCAAATATCGCTGAATTAATAACTCAATATTGTGTAATTATTTGTAAGATCAGAAATTCCAGAATAAAAGTTAAACAATTAGCTGTTCTGGAAATGATTTTCTCTCAATATGAAAAAAAACTTATTTTTATTTTAAACCAACCCTTAGGGGATGTAAAAGGGATTATCTCTTTTTTATGTCCTAAAGAAAACATAAACTCTTTAAAAGATAATTTATTCGGCATAGGGTATTGCGATAAATTTTATTTATTGAATTTTGATGATGCTTGCGTTTCTGAAGAGCCGCGCAAGAGACAAATTGATATTAAATCAATAAACCCCCTTGTTTGGAAAGGTAAAAAATTTTCAATAGATAATTTTTTTATTCAAGACAGTAAGATTTATGAAGAACATTCACCTCATAACAGGGAATTTAAAATATCAGGAAGCGGCAGCGAAGAAAAAACAGTTATAGGTTACAGAGGGGACGGTAGTGTTACAGGAAGAAGGTCTTTGCCCGCAGAAGATGCAAGATGTATGGTAAACTTATCAATCCCGCAGAAAAACAAAAGATTAATAGACCCCTTTGCAGGAGCGGGCGGTATTATATTTGCTTTTAAATATATCTCGAACGGAAGCAGCACCAGTATAGACATAGACCCTGTTTTAAAACCCGGTCTTGAGTTTTTGGCGGGAAGGCATTTTGTTATTGATGCAAAGACAGCGTCTTTTGCAGAAGACAGTTTTGATTCGATAATAACAGAAGTTCCTTTTTCAAAAAACGCTGTAAACGATATAGTTACAGCTCTTTTAAAAATAATAAAAAGCCTTAGTTCTGACGGGATTCTTGTAATTATGTGTAAGGCAGAACAAACGCAAAGTATATATAAATCGCTTTCTGAAACGGATGTTTACTTATTATTTAATCAGGAAATAGACCGTAAAGGGACAGATGTGGAAATTAGCATCTGGTGCAAAGATAAAAGTTTTGTTTCCGGTATGGAAAAGTTTATTTTTAAGTTAAAGAAGATATACTAGGTTACAAAAAAAGTAAAAATAAATTATAATTAAAACATAATAGAATAATATGGATTTGGCAAAATGAAATTTAATATTAAAGGTAAAATATCTCCTGTTAAAGCAGGCGTTTTTGCAGTTCTTGCACTGCTTTGTGTAATTATAATTATTTCAATTATCCGTAAAGACAGCGAAGACGACAGTGAATTTCTTGCCCCTGTTATTGCTATAAAACCTATTTACGGCAGCATGGAAAAAACACTGCGAATTACAAGCCATGTGGAAACAGGACGTCTTATTACAGCGGTTGCCCGTGTAGGAGGCACTCTTAATACCCTTAATGTGAATGTCGGAGACGAAGTAAGCGAAAACCAAATAATAGCCGAAGTTGATTCCGCTCCTTATGAACTGGGATACCTTCAGGCGCAATCCGCTTTTTTAACCGCGCGGTCTACTTTTGACAGGTTTAGCCAACTTTATCAAAGCCAAGGAGTATCGCGTCAAAATTATGAAGAAGTTAGAATGTCATTCGAGGTGGCAAGAGCTCAATTTGAATTGGCTCAGCTTAACATGGATTATACAAAAATCCGCGCTCCTATGAATGCAAATGTTTTAATGCGCCATAGTACAGAAGGCAGTCTTGTAGGTGCCGGTACTCCTCTTGTAAGTCTTGGAGACTTAGGCGACTTAAGAGTAAAAGCTGCAATTCCGGAAATTCATTACAGGTTTTTTTCTGAAAATTGGGAAACAATGCCTGTCCGTCTTCTTGTTCCCGCACTTGGAGACGATATTTCTTTTTATCTTAAACCATTGAGTCTTGCTCCCTATGTGTCGCCTGAAAACCGAAGTTTTCTTGTTGAATATGAAATCCCGCAAGGAGCAGAGCATGGTTTGCGCCCCGGTATGTTTGTAAATGTAGTTTTCATTTTAGAAAAAAGAGAAAATATTTATTATCTGCCGTTAAAAGTTATCGCTTCGGAAAACAGACTTTGGTATATCACAGAAGAAACACAAACGAAGTTTGCACGATCACAATATATAGAATTAATTCCGGATTTTTTTAATAACGATTATTTTCAAATTTCAGATGAATTGAGCGGCAGAGAATTTATTTATGAAGGGCAGCATTTTATTACAATAGGGCAGCGTCTTAATATTTTAAGTGTTTATATTGATCCGCACTCAGGTGTCCCAAAATGAAAATTTCGGATTTTGCAATAAAGCATCCAAAAGTTATTATAATGCTGCTCGTAATTCTTTTGGTATTCGGATTGATGTCGGCATTTAATCTTAGACGAAGCCTTATCGCTGATATGAGTATGCCCACTATTGTTGTTATTACAACTTGGCCCGGTGTAGGGCCTTCAGACATTGAAGTTGAAATAACCAATCCTCTTGAAGAGGCGCTTTCCACTCTTTCAGGGCTTAATTTAATGACTTCTACTTCCAGAAATTCTGTTTCCGTTATTGAATTGCAATTAGGTTATAATGAAAAAGCGGAAGACAGGTTGTATGAGATTAGAGAAAAAATAAATAGTGCAATGGGCGATTTGCCTGAAGGGCTTCCCGCACCGCCTAGAATACTTCAATACAGTACGGCAGAACTTCCTATTATGACAATAATTGTAAGCGGCGAAGGAAGCCGCAGCGAATTGTCAACTCTTTGCCGCGATCATGTTGTCCCTGCATTGTCACGAATATCCGGTGTAGGAAATGTTAATATGAACGGCGACAGCAGGGAAATTGTAGAAATTTTAATTGACCTCGATCGCCTCAGCGCTTTGCAAATATCATTGCTGGACATCGCTAAAATTATGCCTGTTGCAAATTTTTCTCTACCCGGAGGAGACGGAATTTATCAAGGTTATAATCTTAATATACGTACAGACGGGCGCTTTACCTCTCTTAAAGATTTTGAAGATCAGGTTTTGGCTTTTAAAGACGGGCAATTTATCCGACTTAAAGATACCGCGCAAATTGAGTTTACAGAAGACAGAAGAACCAATTATATTGTTTCAGGCGGGGAGGATTCGCTTTCCCTTTCTATTATTAAACAGCCGGACGGGGACAGTGTTGCCATCAGCAGGGAAATCCGTTCAATTTTAAATAATATGGAAAAAGAATATGCAGGCGCTCTTTCGTTTAACTTTATAAAAGATGATGCAGAAAATATTTCCATGTCTGTAAACTCAGTATTGCGTTCCGCTCTTATGGGTGCATTGCTTGCCGTTTTTATTTTATTTTTATTTTTGCATAACACAAGCACTACTTTAATGATAAGTTTTGCAATCCCTTTGTCGATACTTTTTACTATGCTTGCCTTATGGGTAAAAGGTTCAAGTCTTGACCTTGTAACTTTAGGCGGGATTACAGCTGCTATAGGCATGGTAATAGACGCTTCCATTGTTGTTTTGGAAATGATACAGCGTCATTTTGATAAAGGTAAACTAACTGCAAGTGAATCAGCATCGTTAGGTGTAAATGAAACAGGTTCTGCTCTGGTTGCGTCAATGACAACAACTTTAGCCGCTTTTTTCCCTGTGTTGTTTTTAACAGGTTTGGCAGGAATTATTCTTAAAGATGTTGCTTGGACTATGATATTTTCCATCTTTTTTTCTATGTTAGTTGCAATTGTTGTAATTCCTTTTTTATGCGCGCTCTTTCTTAAGAAAAATGATACTGAAAAATTAAATAAAATAAATTTAAAAGGTTTTGGAATAAAACTTTCAGATAATGTTGAAAAATTTATGAATTTTCTTAACCGCAGTTATAAAAAGCTTTTATTAGCCGCAATAAAAAATAAGTTTTCTTTTATAACAGGTACATTAGTGCTTTTTATAATGAGTATTTTCTCTTTGCGTCTGCTTGGTTTTGAATTTCTTGCACAAACAGATATGGCAGAAATTGTAGTAACAGCGGAAACACCCGGCGGCTATACACTTGAAATGACACGTGATAAAGTTTTGCATCTGGAAAGAACAATCAAAGAATTAATAGGGGAGGAGCTTGATACTTCTTATTTTATAGTAGGGCAGGGCGGCGCTTTTTCTATGGGCAGCGATCCTAACAGAGCATACGGAACTATTAAATTAAAACGCTTATCTTACAGAAAACGCCATGTTGTAGAAATTGTAAATGAACTTCAAGATAAAATAAAACGGATGATTCCCGATTTACAGGCAGAATTCCGTAACGGAGGTTTATCAAATCTTTTATCGCTGGCAACAGGCGGCGAAGGTTTGGTAGTCAATGTGTACGGGGCAAATCTTGATACTGTTATCGCCGCTTCCGCTCAGGTTAGGCAGTATATGCAGCAAGACCCGAATGTAGCGAATACTGATGTTAATATCCGTTTTAATCAGCGTGAAATGAATGCACGCCTCCTTCATCAATATTTAGGAAGATTAGGTTTATCATCTTATGAAGCGGCTTTAACAAACCGTATTGTGTTTAACGGTATTTCTTTGGGAACTTTTTACGGTAAAGATAAAAATTATCCTATCGAACTTAGAACAAATCTTGGACGCTCAAGTATTCCAAATGATGTTTTATATTCGCTTGGAATTAAAACAAGCGCAGGGACTCAAGTGTCTTACGCTACTTTTTCTGAATTAGGTATAGAAGAAACTCTTTCTCAAATTAATCACAGAGATAAATCACGTTCAATTACAGTAAGCGCAAGTTTAAAAGATCCGAATGTCCGCGAAAGCACGCGCCGTCTTGAAAATCTCCTTAATACTCAGGGAATAGTTCCGGGAGCCGGTTGGGAGCTTGGCGGAACAGCCGCTGAAATGCTGTCATCTTTTAAATCTTTAATAATTGTGCTTGCAGCGGCATTATTTCTTGTATATTCGGTAATGGTTATTCAATTTGAGCGTTTTACTCAACCCTTATTGGTTATGTCTTCCATTCCGTTTACTTTAATCGGAATAACAGGCGGGCTTCTTATATTCCGCTCTTCTTTGAATATCGTTTCAATTATGGGGATTATAACTTTGGCGGGGCTTGTTGTGAATAACGCTATAATTCTTATCAGTTATATAAATCTGCTGCGTGATAAGTATGCTCTTCCGTTGGAAGAAGCTGTTATTACAGGTGCTATATCGCGCCTTAAACCGATTTTAATGACAACTGTTACAACNCTTTTTGGAGTTATCCCTCTTTCNATGGCGACAGGCGAAGGTTCGGAAGTATATGCGCCTTTGGGGCAAAGTATTTTCGGAGGGCTTTTTAGTTCCACTTTTATTACATTATTTTTTATTCCTGTTGTTTACCTATTGCTTGAGAAGCGCAGAGAGAGTAAAATTAATAAAGAGCAGAGAATTATCACACAAGAATAAAATGCCGTTAATACTAATAGGGGCACAGAATTGTTATTAAAGCGTTTGTTTTTTTCAGTCTTTGTAATTCTTTTTATAATTACGTTTTTTTTCGGATGTAATAAGATTAATAAAAAATACACCGAATTATTAAATGATTCAAATTTTATTAAATCATACAAAGATATTCCGGGAATTACAAATCAAGAAATCGCAAGTATAGAAGCTTTAAAATCCTCCGGAAAAAGATTCTCTTACGGTACAATTTTAGCAACAGAATCTTTCTTGCAAAAAGACGGCTCGTATTCAGGCTTTGTGCCTTTATTTGCCGCACATTTGTCTCAATTGTTTGATATTCCGTTTGATGTAATATTTTACGAATGGGATGATTTATTAAACGGCACAGATAATTTTTCAATAGATTTTCTCAGCGAATTGACACCGACAAATGAGCGCATGCAAAAATATTTTATGACATCTGCGATAGCGGAAAGATCGCTTTCTATATTTATAAAAGATGATGCTGTAGGATTTAATTCAACAGAAGACCTTAAAGGACTTAAGATTGGTTTTTTTGAAGGTACAATAACCGAACAATCAATTAAAAACGCATATCCTGAATTATATTTTGATTCTGTGTATATTGATACTGTATATAATGCGGCACAGATGTTGTGGAATAATACAGTAGACGCTGTTATAATCGATGAACCGAGCGATTATGAATTTAATATTTACGGAAATATAACCAGCGTAAAACTTCTCCCGCTTGTTTACACTCCTATCTCTTTATCAAGCGCTAATCCTGAATTAGAACCTGTAATATCGGTCTTAAATAAATATCTTGAAGCAGGCGGTATTGACAAGATTCACAGTTTGTACACACAGGGTGAAAGAAGTTATGCGCAATTTATGTTTGATTTATCTTTAACAGACGAAGAAAGAGCATATATCACGAATCTTGCAGATAATAAATTAAAAGTTCCTGTTACTATGGAACCGGATAATTACCCCATATGTTTTTTTGATGAAAAAATTGATGATTTTCACGGAATATCGGTGGATATTATAAAAGAAATATCTTCGCTTTCTGGTATTGAGTTTGAAACTGTAACAAATAAAAACTCATCAGTTGCAGAAATATTGGAAATTGTTAAATCAGGCAGAGCCGCTTTTGATGCAGAGTTGATCCATACAGACGGGCGGGAAAACGATTTTCTCTTTCCAAATACCCCTTATTTTAAATTTCATTTTGCTCTGTTATCTAGAATGGATTTTCCTGATTTAAAAATTTATCAGGTTGCAAAAGCAGTTGTAGGGGTTGTTACAGGAAATGCTCCTGCTGAAATGTTTGAACTGCTTGTTCCGGGATCAAGCGGTTATAAGGAATACCGCACAAGAAACGAGGCTTTAGACGCACTTGAGAAAGGCGAAATTGAATTATTTCTAACTACAGATTACATGATTTTATATCAGACTCATTATAGAGAAAAAACAGGTTATAAAATTAATATTTTATTAAATTCTATGGTGGAAAGATCGTTTTTTGGTTTTAATGTAAATGAAAAAATTCTTTGTTCAATTATTGATAAAGCAATGAGCAGGATTGATATTGATAAAATCATTATAAGCTGGACAAACCGTGTTTACGATTATTCCAAAAAATTAGCGGCAGATCGTTTTCTTTATATGACCATATTTGCTTCAATTCTTTCTGTTTTATTGATCATTTTGATATTTATTCTTATTAAATATTATAAAATGATAGGTAAACTTGACAAGCAGAAAGAACTTCTTAATATAGTAAATCAGGTTTCCTCTGTTTTGCTTGAACCGGAACCTCTGCAAGAATTGCAATCCTATACCGAGCATTTTGAAGAAAATATAAAACAATCGATGGGTATTATAGCGGAAGCAATAGGCGTTGATCGTATTTGTATATGGATAAACTCAGGAAAAGAAAAAGTAAATAATTCGTTATGTTTTTCTTTAGGTTTTGAATGGGAAAACGGCAAGTTTAGATCGCGTTTAAAAGAAGGCAATCTTGCCCCCGATCTTAATTTTGATGAACATCCTATATGGAATAATACACTTTCGCAAGGAAACTGCATTAACTCTTTAGTATGTGATATGTCTCCAAAAGAGCAGTCCGAACTAACGCCTAGAAATATTCTTTCTATTTTTGTAGTGCCGGTTTTTTTCCATGATACATTGTGGGGTTTTGTAGGTTTTGATCGCTGTAATGAAGAAAAAACCATTGCAGATAACGAAGTTCTAATACTGCGCTCTGCAAGCCGTATGTTAGCCAACACTGTTATACGCAATGATATGACCCATCAGCTTGAGGTTGCAAAAGAACAGGCAGAGCAGAGCAATAAATCAAAAAGTATTTTTCTTTCGCATATGAGCCACGAGATTCGCACACCGATGAATGCAATTTTAGGCATTGCAGAAATACAGCTTCAAAAAGAAACTTTAATGTTTGATAAAACAATTGATAACGAGAATAATCTTGCCGATTTTTCTAAAACACCTTATCATGAAATAAGCGAATCATTTGAAAAAATATATGAATCGGGTAATTTGTTATTAAATATTATAAATGATATACTCGATCTTTCTAAAATAGAATCCGGAAAACTGGAGATTATCCCGTTAAAATATGATCTTCCAAGCCTTATAAATGATACAGTTCAGTTAAACAGATTGCGTTATGAAAGTAAACCGATAGAATTTTCCCTTGATTTAGCAGATAACATGCCTGTTGATCTTATCGGAGATGTGCTTCGTATCAAACAGGTGCTTAATAATCTTTTGTCTAATGCTTTTAAATATACAGATCAAGGAAAGATAGATTTTTATATTGCAGTTGAACCCGATCGTTTTCAAAAAGATGATGTAACTCTAATTTTCAAGGTAAGTGATACAGGGCAAGGTATGACAGAAGAACAGCTAACTAAACTTTTCGATGAATATACACGTTTTAATCTGGAAATAAACCGTACTACAGTCGGCGCAGGTTTGGGAATGAGCATTTCAAAACGCCTTATTGAATTAATGAACGGAGAAATATATGTTGAAAGTGTTCCCGATAAAGGTTCTATGTTTACAGTACGTCTTCCGCAAAAACGTGCAGGAACGGAAGTTTTTAACATAGAGTTAATTAATAAATTAAAATCATTTAATTTTCATAGCTCCACAATTTCAAAAAAAGTTCAGTTTCTGCGCGAATATATGCCGTACGGCAGTATCCTTGTAGTTGATGATGTAGAATCAAATATCTATGTTGCAAAAGGAATGATGATCCCTTATGGATTAAAAATAGATACAGCGTCAAGCGGTTTTGAAGCTATAAAAAAAGTAGAAGACGGTAATGTATACGATATAATTTTTATGGATCATATGATGCCTAAAATGGATGGCATAGAAGCTGTAAAGATTATACGCGAAAAAGGATATAATCATCCGATAGTAGCGTTAACGGCAAATGCTATTGTCGGCAGAAAAAATATGTTTTTAAAAAACGGTTTTGACAACTTTATCTCTAAACCGATAGATTCGCGCGAACTTGATTTTGTTTTAGTGGAGTATATTAAAAACAGAAAATCTCAAGAGGAGATAGAAAATGCGCGGCGTGTTTCTAATGCAGAGCGGGCAGCTATGCAAAGAGAGGCATGGAATAAAGAAGATACAAAAGCATTTAGAATAATTGATTTTTTTGTAAGAGATGCTGAAAGTGCTATAAAAGTATTGGAAAAAATTAATATAGACGATTCGGAAATAGATTCATATATTACAGCTGTTCATGGAATAAAAAGCGCGCTTGCAAATATAGGCGAAAAAGAGTTTTCTTTAATTGCATCAAAACTGGAACATGCAGGCAGACAGCACAATTTCGAGCTTCTTAAAAATGCAACTCCTGCATTTGTAAATACGCTTAAAAATCTTGTTATAAACTTTAAGTCTTTCGATGATATTCAGCATGATGATGTTTCAAATAACGATTCAAATCTGGAAATTAATCAGAGCCTGTTAAATGAAAAATTTACAGAGATTAAAAACGCATGTGCTGAATATGATAAAAAAACAGCAAAAACAGCGTTAGATGTTTTAAAAAAAGAAAAATGGACAAGCGAAATAAAAAAAATATTACATGATATATCTGTTCATTTACTGCACAGTGAATTTAAAGAAATTGAGGATCTTGTAGTTCAATATATAAAATAGGTAAATAATGAAGAAAAAAACACACATTTGTGAAAACGATATTACACACGAAGAAATAATTAATAAAGTTCGTAAAATCATGCCTAAAGACGAGGAATTTTACGAACTGGCAGACTTATATAAAATGTTTTCGGACAGTACACGTGTCAGAATTCTTTGGGCGCTTTCGCACAGTGAATTGTGTGTATGCGATATTGCTTTATTGCTTAATATGACAAAATCTGCAATCTCTCATCAATTAAGAGCTCTAAGACTTACGAACCTTGTAAAATATGAAAAACGCGGCAAGGAGGTTTATTATTCGCTTGCCGACAGTCATGTAAAAGATATATTTGAAAAAGGTTTTGAACATATTCATGAGTAGAAATTAAGATTGAGGTCTCATATTACCGTAGTCAGGTTCAATTCCCCGTGCCCTCAATATCTCTACATATTGTTTTAATTGATAACTGCTTTCACCTTCGTCCAATGAAAAACCTGCAAGAAAAAGTTCTTCGTTGCTCTTTGTCCAGCTTAGTTTCATTTTGATACTGAAAGAGCTCATGTTATCACTTTGCTCCGGGATTATTTTAACATTGTAAATTTTATCTGGAATAATATTTACATAAGTAACACTTTTTATACTACAGCCTGAAATACTGATATTTCCCAGCTGCCCTTCGCCTTCAAAACCGTCTATTGTAATGCCGGCTTTTAAATTAAATTGCGGCGTTCCCCATCTGGGAGCCTTGCGTTCCTGATACACGGTAAGCTGATCGCTTAATTCTTCTTTCTTTTTTTTAAATAACATATACCCGCCTTTTTATTGTTTATCAGGACGAATGATTATTACGCCGTCCACAATCTTTTTTGCCATTGAAAAAGAATTCGCTATCTGCTTGCTTGCATCTTGCGCCGAATTTACACTGCCCATTACTTCTTGGGATGCAGAAGCCAAATCATTTACAGTAAGTACAATGGAAGAACTGTCATCTTTAATTTTAACTGAATTTTTATTTACTTCTTCTGCCATGATGTGTATTTGCTGCAATGCGCTGATAATTCTGCCGCTGTTCGATGCCTGCATATCACTGATCTCTTTAATATTTGCAAAAGAAGAACTCATCTCGGTCAACTTTGTAAAAATAGTATTAACACTTACTTCATTTTCTCCGGAAACTTTTTTTATCATGTTTATTGCATCTGTCATGTTTTTTATTTCTGCAGAGATGGAATTTGATTCCTTGTTGGATAATTCTGCAAGTTTGCGGATTTCTGCAGCGACAACCGCAAAACCTTTTCCCGCCTCCCCTGCATGAGCCGCTTCAATTGCAGCATTCATTGCAAGAATGTTTGTTTGCGCTGCAATTCCTGATATTGTTTTGTTGGCATTTTCCAGAGCGATGGAGCGTTCTGTTAAACCTGTAATGTCTTTAGTAAGCTGCTCTAAAGTTTTTTTGCTGTTTTTAGATGACTCGCCCAATGTTAATGTAATCGTGTTTGCTTCCTGCACTGTATTTTTTATATGATGAATCCCTTCTACCATTTGTTCAATTAATTTAGATGATGAGTTAATGCTTTCCGACTGTGATTCTACGGCAGAAATAAGAGCGTTAATATTAACAATAATAGCATCAACAGATTTGGAAGTTTTCTGTACGGATGTATGTTCTCCGTCGCTTTTTCTGACAAGAATTTCCATCCCGTTAATTATCGTTCCAAGCCCTTCATTTGATTGATTTATAATTTTATTAAGGTTACGGCTTATATTCAGCTGTTTTCCTAATTGTTCATCGTTAATTTCTCCCATTGTCTGACGCAAGGTATCGCGGATTTCATATAACGCTCCCTGCATAATACCGATTTCGTCTTTGCGCAATTTTGATGTTTTTATATCAAAACGCATTTGCGCTAATAAATTTGCTGCAGCTGCAACTTCTATTATTGGTTTTGTAATGGATGCCGCGACAGTAAGGGAGATAATAACTGCAGCTGCAAGAATTATTGAAAGAGAAATAATAAAAATAAATATTGCATTGTTCTGAAGCCCTTGTACATAGGTGACATTAAGATCAAGCCCTAAAACACCTGTTGTGCGTCCTGCATTAATTATAGGATAAAAGCCGGACACAAATGTACCCCATTTATCGGTATAAGGCTCTTTTGTTATAGTAAAATTCCCGCTCGTCCATGCTTCCATAATTTCAGCCGGCGGGTCATCATATTTCTTTAACAAATATTCTTCTATATCGCCGCCAAACAGGGAAATGTCATCGGTGTCAAAAATAAAACGGACATTATTTCTTTCAATCTGGAGATAATAAATATAGGCAAAACCGTAAGATTCACTTATGTTGCCGATTTTATTTACAAGATCAAAATAAGATTGCGAACCGTCTCTTCCTTCGTCAAGAAGCGTACTTGTATTTTTTATCTCCGGAAAGAGGTGTTCTATTGAGATGGCGGTGTGTTCTATAACTTCTGTATAGCTTTTTACAATATAATTACGATATTGAAAAAAAAGTACCAGTCCGACGCTAAGAGCGACAAAAAGACACAATCCTAAAAAAAGCAGCGAAAAAGCCGTTCTTAAACTTTTCATTTTATTTAATTTAAACACAAAAATTCAATAATTACAAGAAAATAATTTTAAAATTCGATATCATGACACAAATCTTTTTTTCTACTATAATATCGGTTAAGGAGAAAATAATGGTATTTATACTTAAACCCAATGTACCCAAAGAGAAGATTGACAGGTTTGTCTCAGAATGGGAGCAGAAAGGGTTTTCTACCATATATAGCGTAGGAACCGAGCACACCGCAGTCTGTCTTATCGGCAATACGATGACAATTGATTTGGATCATGTGGTAGAAACCAATGACATAATAGATTTTGGAAAACGTATAACAGAGCAGTTTAAAGCGGTCAACCGGTCAGTCCGCTATGAAGATACGATAGTAAAGGCAGGGGATGTATCAATCGGAGAGGGTTTTTTCACTGTAATTTCAGGACCTTGCTCTGTTGAAAGCAACGAACAGATTTTAGAGATTGCAAAAAGTGTAAAGAAGAGCGGAGCGAAAATCCTTCGCGGAGGCGCATTCAAACCCAGAACTTCGCCTTATGCTTTTCAGGGCAAACAAGCCGAAGGGTTGGAAATGCTCCGCCTTGCAAAAAAAGAAACGGGCTTACCGATAGTGTCAGAGATAATGAATCAAACTCAAGTTGATTTATTTGATGATATTGATATTATCCAAATCGGCGCAAGAAATATGCAGAACTATGATTTATTAAAAGTTGTAGGTAAATTAAAAAAACCCGTCCTTTTAAAAAGAGGTCTTGCAAATACAATCGAAGAATTATTGATGAGCGCCGAATACATAGTATCATCGGGTAATTCCAATGTAATTCTTTGCGAGAGAGGCATCCGCACATTTGAAACAATGACACGTAACACTCTGGATTTATCCGCAGTAGCGGTTATAAAACAAAAATCGCATCTGCCTGTCATAGTAGACCCAAGTCATGCCTCAGGCAGCCGAAGCCTTGTATCGCCGCTTGCAAAAGCCGCTCTTGCCGTAGGTGCAGACGGCTTAATGATAGAAGCGCATAACAACCCTGCAAAAGCTCTGTGTGACGGCGCGCAATCGCTTGATTTAGAGCAATTCGCTTCGCTGATGGAAGAATTAAAAATACGCGCAGCAGTAGAAAAAAAGGTGATATAAATGCTTAAGCCTTCGCTTGAAGAAATAAAAAATATTGCCGCATCAAATCAATATAAAGTAATTCCTTTAAGCACAGAAATATTCAGCGATATGGTGACTCCTATCAGTGTTTTAAAAAAACTTATGAATGTAAGCAAACATTGTTTTATTCTTGAAAGCGCGGAAGATAACAAAACATGGGGCAGGTACACTTTTTTAGGCTTCGATCCTGTAATGGAAATTACCTGCATTAACGGTATAATGACCGTCAATTCTTCCGAGAAAAAAATAATTAATACAGATAATCCCAACAAACAAATACAGGAGATTTTAGATCAGCATAAAAGCATCAAGTTTGATTATCTTCCTTCTTTTTCAGGAGGGCTTGTCGGCTATTTTGCCTACGATTATGCAAAGTACTGTGAGCCTACGCTAAAATTAAATGCAGTTGACGAAGAAAATTTCAATGACGTTGACTTAATGCTCTTCGATAAAGTGATTGCCTTTGACAATTTCAAACAAAAAATAATTTTAATTGTAAATATTAAAACTAAAAACTTTGAAGATGAATACGAAAAGGGAAAGCTTGAACTTGAAAATTTAATAAAATTAATCAATTCAGGAAGTTATGCGCGGGAAACTTCGTTGCATGATGCGCAAATACCTTCGGCTGATATAAAATCAGATTTTAAAGCTTTATTCACAAAAGAAGAATACTGCCGAATGGTAACAAGAGCAAAAGATCATATTAAAGAGGGCGATATTTTTCAGGTTGTATTATCTAACCGTTATGAAGCAGATTTTGAAGGAAGTATTTTCGACACCTACCGCGAACTGCGTACGATCAATCCTTCTCCTTATATGTTTTACTTTTCAGGAAGTAATTTAGAAATTGCAGGCGCATCGCCTGAAACCTTAGTTAAACTGCAAGATAAAAAATTATTTACCTATCCCTTAGCGGGAACGCGAAAGAGGGGTGAAACTGACGAAGAAGACGCTTTCCTTGAAAAAGATTTACTTGCAGATGAAAAAGAGCTGGCAGAGCATAATATGCTTGTAGACCTCGGCAGAAATGATTTAGGAAAAATCAGTAAGTTCGGTACTGTAAAAGTTGAAAATTATTTATCCATCCTTAAATTTTCCCATGTGATGCACATAGGCTCTACAGTGAGCGGTGAAATCTGCGATGATAAAACAGGGCTTGATGCAATAAACGCCGTTCTTCCTGCAGGCACGCTTTCAGGAGCGCCTAAAATCCGCGCAATGCAGATAATAAACGAGCAGGAAAAAAACAAGAGAGGCATTTACGGCGGCGCGATAGGCTATCTTGATTTTACAGGCAATATGGACACTTGCATTGCAATAAGGATTGTTTATAAACGAAACAATAAAGTTTTTGTAAGAAGCGGGGCGGGAATAGTAGCAGACAGCAATCCCGAATCAGAATATCAAGAATGTGTAAACAAATGCGCTGCCGTAATGAAGGCGCTGAAGCTTTCTGCAGAAGGAATAAAACAATAAATGATTTTATTAATTGATAATTACGACAGCTTTTCGTATAACCTCTACCAATTAATCGGCTCTATAAATCCTGATATAAAAGTTGCACGTAACGATGCGTTAAGTATCGAAGAAATAAAAAAACTTTCCCCTTCGCATATAGTAATATCACCGGGTCCGGGAAAACCTTCTGACGCAGGTATTTGCATCGAATTAATAAAACAGCTTTATACATCGATACCGATTTTTGGAATCTGCCTAGGGCATCAGGCGATTTTTGAGGCTTTCGGCGGAACAGTCTCTTATGCAAAAGAGCTAATGCACGGGAAATCATCGCTTGTTACGGTCGATACAGGAAACGCGCTTTTTAAAGGTATGCCGCCTGTAATAAAAGCGGCGCGCTATCATTCTCTTGCAGGGATAAAATCAACATTACCTGAATGTTTAAAAATCACTGCGAAAACGGAAGACGGCGAAATTATGGCGGTAAGCCACAAAGAGTTTCCTGTGTACGGGGTGCAGTTTCATCCTGAGTCTATACTTACTTCTGACGGGAAAATTATTGCCGAGAATTTTATTTTAAATAATTTCTCTAAATAAAATTGAAGAGGTATAAATGGCGGTAACTACAGTATTTATATTAATTCCTTTTGCCTTATCTGCATCTGTAATTTATTGTTATTTATTTTTCAGTAAAAATAAATTGTATAAAAAAGTAAATAGTAAAATAATCAGAATAATATTACAAATTATTAGTTATATAATTATTGTTCTAATATTTACAATTTTATTATCAATGATACGAATGGCATTACTTATAGGAATAATAGGATTACCTGTTTTATTAATATTAAATGTAATTGGAATTATTTTATTAGTAAAAAGAATGATTTTAAAAAATAAGAAGAATGAAGAGAATCATGAATGCTAACTTAGCTTGATAGTTTTTAAGCATTATGTTATCCTATAATTAATAGGAATGTTGTATGGATAATAATTCCCCTCCAGATACAAATCTTACCGGTATGACTCCTGCCGATGCAAAAGAATATATCTTTAATTTTATGTCAACGCTAAAACTCACAGAAAAGCAAATTCAAAATCTTGAAGATGAAATTACCAAATGGCAGTCAAGGATCGATCTTGCAAACTCAAAATGCAATCAAGAGCTGGCGCAGGAAGCGGAGAAAGAAAAAAGCCGGCTGTTGGAAAAACAAATAACGCTAAAAGCGGAAGCAGAGAATCTCAAACAGCAAATCGAAGAAATACGCTGTCAGCTTCCGCTGCTTGCTTCCCGTGAGCGCAGCATAGATCCGGATTTACTTGAACAAGAACTGCTAATGGCTGCCGGTCATCTTCCCGGTGATGAAGAAAAAGTCCGTACCGAACGCCAATTTAAAGAAATGGAAAAAATGCAGTCAGCAGATACCGCATTGGAAGAGTTAAAAGCAAAAATGCGCGGTTCGGTTGAAACGTGAGGTTCAGTAGAAACGTGAGAGTGAGTTATTTGATTTTACCTTTAAAATGCGTTAAAATACCAATATGAATCAAGAAGTTCAAAAAGAAGTAGATAAACTTAAAGAACTCATTATTAATGCCATACCTGTAGAACAAATTTATCTATTTGGCTCGTATGCATATGGCACGCCTCACAAGGATTCTGATCTGGATTTTTATGTTGTACTTAAAGATGATGTAGAGATGAGAGACCTTGATGCAGGTTTGCAAATTCGTTTTGCTATTGCGCGTGAAAAAACTATGGCTGTTGATATAGTTGCAAAAAAGAAAAAAGACTTCTTAAACCGTATTTGTGATTTTACTCTGGAACAAAAAGTAACAAGAGACGGAATAAAAATTTATGGCTAATCAAATAAATACACCATTAGATTGGAGGCTTCTCGCAGAAGATGATTTATCAGTTGCCGAATATCTTGCTGCTAACATGAGACCAACCCCGTCACAGCATATTACTTTTCATTGCCAACAAGCAGCGGAAAAATATCTGAAAGGTGCAGTAGCATATCTTGGAGAAGAACCGCCTTATACACATGATTTAGAAAAATTATGTTCAATAATAGAAAAACACCGTCCTTCATTTGTAAACATTTTTACTTCCTGTACAATAGTGACTCAATTTTCAATACAACCTCGTTATGATCGAGGACTTAGTATATCTGATGATGATATGAATCTTGTTCTTGCTCACACAAAAATTATAAGGGATTTTTTATTAAAGGAAATTCCGGATTTGTTTGTTAATAAAGATATTGAAAGTAAGTCTACAGGGGAGCAGAAATAATATCTTAATAATTTCAATTTGTTATAAAATAAAAAATTATCTCAAGCTGTTTTTTTATGTTGAATATTTAATTTAAACCCAAGATTATCCAGAACTTTCACAACAGTAAAAAAATATGGATTACCATATGGAGAAAAGGATTTAGAGAGCAATAGTCCTTTCAAATAATAATTTTGGTTATAATCCCTCTTTGCAAAATATCTTAACACATGTATAGTTTAAATATTAGTAAAAAGCTGTATCTTTTGCAACTAAAAATAGTTGCAATACAAAGGTTTTTATACTATATTCTAAGGAGGTTGATATTTGAGCAAAAAGGAAAAATTGATCCGAAGATTTCAATCACGTCCTGTTGATTTTACATTTGATGAATTGATTTCATTATTAACTATTTTTGGGTATTCAATTGAAGCGGCAGGAAAAACCAGCGGTTCTCGTGTTACTTTTTCAAATGAGAATGGCGATTATCTTCGGTTACATAAACCGCATCCGCGAAATGTTTTAAAGATGTATCAAATAGATGATATTTTATCAACCTTAAAGGAGAAAGGTTTGTTATGAGAAATCAGAGTAATTATTTAAATTATAAAAACTATACGGGCAGTGTTTGTTTTTCCGAAGAAGATGCGGTTTTTTACGGTAAAGTAATCGGGATCAAAGCGCTTATATCATACGAAGGGGATAGTGTCCGCTCTTTAACTGACGATTTTCACAATGCGGTAGATGAGTATTTGGAATTTTGCGCTGAAAAAGGAAAGGAAGCGGAAAAACCGTTTAAGGGCTCTTTTAATGTCCGCATTAATTCCGATCTCCACCGTACTCTTGCCCTAACCGCATCTTCACGCGGGGTTTCTTTAAATACTTTTGTTGAACAAGCTTTAATCCAGGCTGTTAAAAAATAAAAAACCCTCTTTTATCAATAAATAAAAAACTTGTAAATTCTGATATTTGGCGGTATTATTAGGACATGAAGAAAATCAACATATTTTTAATTATTTTATTGTTGTCCGGAATGACAATTCATGCTCAGGAGCCTGATTTGTCTATATACTGGGAGGAATACAACAGGTCTAATGCAACCGTTAACGAGATGCTCGGTATCTTGAAAACGGTTAGGGATGAAAATCTGACAGGAATCGGAAGTTTTTATCTTAATGCCATCAGGGTTTTTAATCAAAGACTGCCGAATTTTTCAGGTTATGGCGATAGGTTAGCGGTTGAGGATATTTCCAGACTTCTTTTCCGCGGGCTTGCCGCAGAGAAATATACTGATGCAGGTCCTTACATTTGGCACTTACTTCATTATTTTGATATTTCGTTTAGACCCAATGACGGAATTCTTATGTATGAGGCGATAATCGCCTTGGGGGAGATCAATGCACAAAATTATGCTGTCCCTATCGCTACTTTTCTGGCAGAATACAATGAAAGAACAAGCGCAGATCCGGTTACAAAAAGTATAATGCAAGTGGTAGTGCCAGGCACTATTACCGCGCTTGAAACCTTAGGCAGTGCGGCAGGTCTCAGACCTATTTTTTTCGCTTCCATCGGCTGGTATGACAATGATTTAAAAGCTGTTGCGTCAAGAGCACTCGTCAATCTAATGAATAAACTCGGCGATACAATCGGTGATATAATCATCGGAATTATTACAGATCTGTTCAATAATCCCTTTGTCAAAAATGCGGCATGGCAGGAATTCTTAAAAGCTACAACAGTATCTAAAGAGGTAAAAGCAAAAGTTTCAGCGGCTGCTCTTGAAGCTAGTTATACTTTTATTACCTCATCCCGCGAGTCTCTTGCGATTTTAAGGATTATGCGTCTCAGCGCTATTGAAAAAATCAGGGAAGTTGGAATTGCAGATGAAACGGAATACGCCTTTCTTGAGAGGACATACAGAGAAGCTTTTGAAGCTCCGAATACGGATTTTGAAACCATCGTTCTGATTGTAAGAACTTTAACGGCGATAAATACAGAAGAATCTATAGATCTTCTTACAGAACTATTAAGAGGGCTTCACTACAGGAAGCGCAGCGGTCCATGGACAAGTACAGAAAGGGATATCATGTCTATCATTATTACTGCCATTTCTACTACCGGAACCCAGTCAAGAGCGACTATCCAGCTTTTAACCGTTATTCAAAGCTCTTCAATATACACAGTTGCAGAACAAAATTGGGCAAGAAATGCTTTGGCGACACTTGCCAGATCAAGATAAAAGCATTTTAAGTTCTTGACCAAGAGCTTAGAATTTTATATAGTGGTTGATATCACAGCAAAGGCGCTGTAGAACTTTTTATTAAAGGTCTACTGCGCCTGTTTTTTTGATCAAAAAATATGTTATTTTAATTTTTTGGAGATTTCTTGTGCAAAAACAGAGTTTGCAAATAGATGACAAACTAATATCCTACCTTGAAGACTTATCCTGTCTTACACTGACAGACAATGAAAAAAACCGTCTTAAAGGGGATCTCCAAAAAATTCTAGACTATATGGCGCGTTTAGGCGAACTTGATACAACAGGTGTGACAGAGCGAAGTCATCCTTTTGATAATGTAAATGCTTTTAGGGATGATGAGATACGCTCTTCATTTGACAGGGAATTAATTTTAAAAAACGCGCCCGTTAAAAATGATGAGATGATACTTGCGCCTAAGACGGTGGAATGACAGATAACAGAAAATGACAGGAGAGATAATGACAGCGCTGGAATTGGCAGCGGCAATAAAATCAAAAAAACTCAGTGTGCCGGAAGTGGTGTCAAAATATATTAATGCGATAGAAGAAAATAATAAAAAAATAAATGCTTTTACTTGTGTGTCAAAAGAGAGAGCGCTGTTACGCGCAAAGGAAATTCAAGCGCGTCTTGAAGCGGGCGAAGATCTTTCCCCGCTTGCAGGAGTTCCAATCGCCGTAAAAGATAATATCTCTACTGAAGGGATTGAAACATCCTGCGCTTCAAAAATGTTAGGTGAATATATCCCTGTTTATAATGCGGCTGTAATTGAAAAACTTGAACAGGCTGGAATGATTATAATCGGAAAAACCAACATGGACGAGTTTGCGATGGGCGGCTCAAGTGAGACAGGAGAGGGAGGCGCGGTTTGTAACCCTTGGGATTTATCGTGCGTTGCAGGCGGATCTTCAGGCGGAAGCGCGGCTGCTGTTGCAGCAGGGCAAGCTCCTATTGCGCTCGGCTCAGATACGGGCGGCAGTATAAGACAGCCCTGTTCTTTTTGCGGAGTGACGGGGATCAAACCAACCTACGGTGCAGTTTCACGTTACGGGTTGATTGCCTATGCTTCATCTCTCGATCAGATTGGAACAATGGGGCAAAATATAGAAGATTGCGCCGCCTTGCTTGAAATTATTTCAGGAGCGGATAAAAGAGACAGCACTTGCATAATCGAAAAACCTTTTAATTTTGGAAACGCAGAAGAAGCAAACCCTGTTTGTGCGTCAATAAAAAGTTTTAAAATCGGCTTACCGAAAAATTATTTTGAAAACGGAATTGATGATGATGTAAAAAAAAGTGTTCTTGCAGCGGCAAAAGAATTTGAAAAAGCTGGTGCAAGCATAGAAGAATTTGAAATGCCTCTTATGGATTATATGATCCCCGCCTATTACATCATCGCCTGCGCAGAAGCGTCTTCCAATCTTTCCCGTTATGACGGGCTCAAATACGGTTATAAAAGTAAGAACGCAAAATCATTATCCGATGTTTACCGTCTTTCGCGCAGCGAAGGATTCGGTTTGGAAGTAAAAAGAAGAATCATGCTCGGCTCTTTTGTATTATCATCAGGTTATTACGATGCTTATTATAAAAAAGCGCTGCAAACACGCGCTTTAATTAAAGACGCTTATAATCAATTGTTTAAAAAGTTTGATATGATTCTTTCCCCTGTCGCGCCGACTGCCGCATACAAACAAGGTGAAAATGTTGATGATCCGATTAAAATGTACATGGGCGACATTTACACCGTATCAATAAATCTTGCAGGGCTTCCCGCCGCCGCGCTTCCGTGCGGTTTTGATTTAAAAAAACTCCCGATAGGTTTCCAGCTAATCGGCGACGCTTTCTCAGAAAAAAAATTGATCGATGCATCTCGCGTTTACCAAAAGCAAACTGAATACCACAAGGTTAGGGTTAACTCATGAAGTGGGAAACAGTCATCGGTTTGGAAGTTCATGCAGAGCTTTCTACAAAATCAAAAATTTTCTGCGCTTGTACAACCGCTTACGGAGGGGAGCCTAACACTCATGTTTGCCCTGTCTGCTCAGGAATGCCCGGCGTTTTGCCTGTTCTTAACCGTGAAGTAGTAGAATATGCCCTGCGTCTTGGGTTTGCGCTTAACTGCCAGATAACAAGGTATTGCAAGTTCGACAGAAAAAATTATTTTTATCCTGATTTACCAAAAGCGTATCAAGTTTCTCAGTTATATGCGCCGATTTGCCGAGACGGTTTTTTGGAAATAGAAGCGGACGGGCAAAAGAAGAAAATCAGGATTCGCGAAATACATATGGAAGAAGATGCAGGTAAGCTCAACCACGGTACACAAGGCTCTTTTATGGATTTTAACCGCTGCGGTGTTCCTCTTTTGGAGATTGTTACACTTCCTGATTTTACAAATGCGTCAGAAGTAAACGCCTATTTAGAAAAGTTACGCGAAACTCTTTTATACCTTGATATTTGCGACTGCAAAATGCAGGAAGGCTCTCTGCGTGCCGATATCAATCTGTCTGTGCGCCACCCTGGAGAAGAACTCGGTGTGAGAACCGAAACAAAAAACATGAACTCTTTTAAAGCGATAGGGCGCGCAATTGAATACGAGATCGAAAGGCAGATTGACATCCTTGAAGACGGCGGAAAAATTATTCAGGAAACACGCCGCTGGGATGATGATAAGGGGACATCTTCCGGTATGAGATCAAAAGAAAACGCGCAGGATTACCGCTATTTTCCTGACCCTGATCTTTTGCCGATCAATATTGATGATGATTGGCTTTTGTGTGTTAAAAAGAATCTGCCGGAACTCGCTTTCCAAAAAAGAGAGCGTTATACGAAAGATTTCGGGATTTCATCAGACGAAGCGGGTGTTCTTACCTGTCATAAAAATATTTCCAATCTTTTTGAAAAACTCGCGCAAAAAAGCGGACAGGCAACAGAATCAGCCCACTTAATAAGCGGTGAAATTATGCGGCTTATGAATAATGTTAATATGCTGCCTGAAGATTTATCAATTGATGCAGAAAAATTAGCGGTTTTAATCGGTTTTGTTGTAAACGGAAAAATTAACCGCGCATCATTCAAGGAAACAGCGGAAGCAGTTTTCACTAACAATGCCGATCCTGAAAAATATATAACAGAAAAAAACTTATTAATGGTAAGCGATGATAAGGCTGTAATTGAAGCTGTAGAAAAAGTGATAAGCGAAAATCAAGACTCTGTTGCAGAATACAGGGCAGGAAAAGAAAAAGTTTTCGGCTTTTTAATGGGGATGGTTATGAAAAAACTGGGCAAGGGCGGAAACCCTGAGCTTGCTAAAAATATTTTACAAGATAAATTAAACGGAGAAAAGAAATGAATCAATACAGAACGCATAACTGCGGCGCGTTACGCGAAGAGCATATAGGGAAGACTGTTATCCTTTCAGGCTGGGTTGATACTGTCCGCGATCACGGAGGGGTGACATTTCTTGATCTAAGGGATCAATACGGTATTACTCAAATTGTTTTTCACGAAGAATTTCTACCGGGTAAGGAAAGTGTTATTACTGTTACAGGCATAGTTAAAAAACGGTCTGCGGAAACGATCAATGCTAAAATTGAAACAGGAGATGTAGAAGTACACGCGCAGAGGTTTCTAATGCAGAGCAGGGCATCGCGCTCGCTGCCGTTTGAAATCGCAGAATCTAAAAAGACACGCGAAGAAGTGCGTCTGTGCCACCGTTTTTTAGATCTTCGCAATCCTGCCGTAAAAAATAATATTTTGTTACGTGCAAAGGTAGCAAGTTTTCTCCGCGCAAAAATGGAATCACTTGGCTTTACAGAAATTCAAACCCCGATTTTAACCTCGTCCTCCCCAGAAGGGGCGCGCGATTACCTTGTTCCAAGCAGAAAACATCACGGAAAATTTTACGCGCTCCCTCAGGCGCCGCAAATTTTTAAGCAGCTTTTAATGGTGTCAGGTTTTGACCGCTATTTTCAAATAGCGCCTTGTTTCCGTGACGAAGACGCGCGCGCCGACCGCTCGCCGGGGGAGTTCTATCAGCTTGATTTTGAAATGTCCTTTGCAGGGCAGGATAATGTTTTTGATGTAGCGGAAAATGTTTTATACGGTGTGTTTAAAACATTTTCTGAAAAACAAGTAAGCGAAGCTCCTTTTAAAAGAATCACTTACGCGCAGTCGATGTTAAAATACGGAACGGACAAACCAGATCTTAGAAACCCTCTTGTCATCGAAGATATGACTCAGTTTTTTACTGACGTTAATTTTGCACCGTTTAAAAATATTCCTGTACGGGGCATAACCGCGCCTGATTGTGCAAAACAATCAAAATCGTTCTTTGAAAGAATGTTGGCTTTCGCTACAGAAATCGGTATGAAAGGTTTAGGTTACATTTCTGTAATGGAAGACGGAAGTTTAAAGGGTCCAATCGTCAAATTTTTAAGCGAAGAAAAACAAACAGCATTAAGAAAAGAAATGTCCTTAAAAGAAAACGATGTACTTTTTTTTATTGCAGACGCGCCGAAAATAGTTGACAGTCTTGCAGGAAAAATCAGGACAGAACTTGGAACTCAATTAAAATTAATTAAAGACAGTTTTGAAATGTGCTTCATTGTAGATTTTCCGATGTACGGCGAAAACGAAGATACAGGCATGATCGAATTTACCCACAATCCTTTTTCCATGCCTCAAGGCGGGATTGAAGCTCTCGAAACAAAAAATCCTCTCGATATACTTGCATGGCAATACGACATTGTGTGCAACGGAGTGGAACTTTCATCGGGTGCAGTGCGGAATCATTTGCCGCAAGTAATGACCAAAGCTTTTGAAATTGCAGGCTACACTCAATCGGACATAGAAAAAAAATTCCCCGCGCTCTGGAACGCCTTCCATTACGGCGCGCCTCCTCATGCCGGCATGGCTCCGGGGCTTGACAGAATTGTAATGCTGTTAACAGAAGAAGAAAACATCCGCGAAGTAATCGCATTCCCGATGAACTCAAGCGCTCAAGACCTTTTAATGAACGCACCTTGCGAAGTAAGCGAACAGCAGCTTAGAGAAGTGCATATTAAAATTAGGCAGAGGAATTGAGTTTTATCATCTGCTCTCTGTGCAGAAATCAAGTTTTTATGCTATAAAATAAAAATGAGCCGGTTATTGAAAACATCTATCGGTAAACCAGCAAAATGGCTTATTGATGCAGCTGCAACCATTGATCTTGACTTCTCTGATTTAACACATGAAAAAACTAATGACTTTGTAACACATACCCAAAACCAACATGGAAACATTGAAACTGAAAAACAAAGAGGTCAGTTACCGGTAACCTCCAAAGAAATTGAGCAAATACTGGAAATTATAAAGAATCCTGATTGTGTAATAATTGGATTAAGAAAATATGGTCAGATTCTTAATGTCTATTTAAAAAGAAACACGATCGGTTCTGTAATTTATTATGAAGAAATATTAAAAGGTAAGAAGAATAAATCATTACGAAGCAAAACAATGTACATAAAAATGGGATTAATAAGCAATGAAACTTTTATTAAGGTAGTATCAAATAATGCAAATACGGATTTATCAAACGCAAAAATTGTGGTAGGGGCCGGAGGCAATCCCGGCGGGGAGGCGTTAAAATAACACCTGGCGGCAGCCAAATCCACCCGACCCATCCACATAAAATATAATTCTTTAATCCCTCTCTGTCAATGCAAACAATTGTTTTAATAAATTCAAAACGGATTGAAATATGCCGCTGAGAAAATTTATGTGACAAATTTAAAAAATGCGGTTATAATTAATATAATGAGTTTTAATTCCTTAAACATTCTTCAATATCTCTTAATTTAATTATAAATACCGATTTTTTCGGTTTTTTATATTCCTGCTCTTGAGGGCGGGTATTCATGGCGAAAGCCATATATGATATCGGTTTATGCTGAGTATCAAAAAGGAGTTTATAATGAACTTTATTAAAAAAATCGGGATTATCGTTTTTTTAGCAGCGATCGGTTTATTGGTATTTGGATGTAATGAGGAGGAATCTGACCCTATCAATGTTAATATGTCGGTACCGGGTCTTAGTGAATTGGAATCAAGCGGAAAAACATCTGTTGCTAGCCCAAAAGAAGCAGAAGAATTATTTGAAGAAGTAAGTGAAGAAATAGTAGGTGTAATTATGGGAGTTATAGAAGATATAATGACTTCGGTGAATACAAATATGTACGGCGGAGCTGCCTCTCCTAATATGTTATCATTTTTAACACCTTCTTCTGCACGTGCTGTAAATGTAGAATTAAACGGAGATGAATCCTCTATTTCATATTTAGTGACATTTGCAGATGAACCGTGCGGTGAAGGTACTGTAAACGGATTTGTTTCTGCAAATATGAGCGGTAATGAAACTTCCATGAACGTAAGCGGTAAGGCAAAAGTCTCCATTGACTTAGACAGCGAAGTTATAAAAGGAAAATTAACCGTATCGTTAAACGGAAGTGTAAAACAGAACAGTGATGGAATGTCAGTAAATATGAGTATTAGTACAAATAATGCATTTACAGTTATCGGTCAATCAAAAGGAATGAAAGTATTAATGAGCGCTTCTTTTAATTTTAAGGAAACAATTAGTATGGAATCAGAGCCAACAGAGGAGGAGATAGGAAATTGGGTTGAAAACGCTAATATTTCCTTATCAATTTATAAAGACAATGGAGCGCTGGTGCAAAAGTTCTCGAAAGAAGATATTTTACAACTTATAGAAAACGCGGTTAGCGCAGCAGGAGAGCCGGCACCCTAATTAATTAAAAATTTGAAATAACGAAAGAAGGTTAAACAAACACTTAAAAGCCTTTTTTCGCTTGCCGGAGCGGGAAAAAATTGTTAAAAACCCCCTTGACAATTTTTTAAAAGTTGTATAAAGTGATTTTAGAAACAGCAAAGGCGCTGTACCTACAGTGAGCTTCGAAGAGGCGAAACTTCCAATACCTAATCGTTAAGTTTTTAACTGGAGAGGATAATGGCTGATTCTGAACAAGTTAATAATAATGATTACCCCCCCCAATTAAAGAATATCATTGTTATTGAAGATCACTCTATTGTACGCAGCGCTCTTTTTGATTATTTTAATAAAAAAGAATATTTTCGAGTAATAGGAACTTCAGATAATATTAAAGATGCAAAAAATTTATTTAAAAGTAATGTGTTAGATATTATTATTCTTGATCTTGAGCTAAAAGACGGACTAGGTATAACCCTTATTCCATACATAAAGGAGATGTTTAAAATAAAACCGATTATTGCTGTTTATACAGCATACGGAGATTTTGTTCATGTAAGCGCGGCAATGGGCAAAGGGGTAGATGTTTATATGCTTAAATACCGTAGTGTAGAAGAACTTGAACAGGCAATTATGAAAGCTCTTAACGGCGAAAAATATATTGATGATTTGGTACAGTCAAAATTAGAATTACAATCTAATATTGAAGAAACTCTTACAAGACGCGAAAAAGAAATTTTTGTTATGGTAAAAAACGGAAAAACAAATAAACAAATTGCTCTCAGTTTAGGAATAAAAAAGCGGACTGTAGAAAATATTTTACAATGTATTTTTGACAAACTCGGCATACATTCACGNTCGGAACTGATAGAATTATAAATATATTATATTTTATTANAAATTATTGTCTAATATTTTTAAAAACCATGTAAAAATTACTCATGACGGATTCTTATAACACCTCGTAAAATTATAAGAAAAAATGAGGATATTATGCTTTTGAACGATGAATGTAAAAATTGTTTTAATAAAAATATAAACCGTAATAAAAATAAAATTTTATTACTTCTATCGGTTTTTCTGTTTTCATCATGCGCTTCAGTGCCTTCTGCTGACGCTCCTGCATGGGCTGTTGATATGGAAGCGGAATTTCCTTTTGATAAATTTTTAGCGCAAAAGGGAAAAGGAAAAAATGTATCTGAAGCGGAAGCCGCTGCAGGGCGCGCTTTAGCGCAGTATTTTCAGGTAAATATTATTGTAGAGGCTAGAGAAGAAGCTGTATCACGCGGTAATAATCCTACAGAAATAACAAATATCGAATCGACAATCCGTCAGGTTAATATCGATCTATTCGCTTATCAATATACAAAATCATGGTATAACCAGAAAGAACGTTTATATGAAATTGCCGCATTTATAAATCGCGATGAAGCATGGAAAATATTTGAGCCTGGCGTAAGGCGGGAAGAAGCTTCTTTTCTGGATATGTATAATGCAGCTCAAAGTGAAAACGGCGGGTTAAAACGTTTTATCATGCTAAGAGGAACTCAAAATTATTACAATGTAAATTTCGCTCCTTTGCGTTCATTCGCGGAAAAACTTCATCCTGTAAAAGCGCGTGAAAGTTTTCCTGATACCGACAACGCATTAAGAGGATTACCGCGTTTAATTGACGGGGCAAGATTACAGTCTGCAATTTTTATAGATTGCAAAGAAGATTTTGAAAACCGCATTTCACAAACAATAGAAAGCATGCTAAACAACGAAGGATTTCGTGTTACAAAAAACCGAGCTGAAGCTACCGCAGTTTTTTCTATTGATTTTAATTTTAATATGACGGAAAACACCGGTTCCGATATGAGAGCATTTAATTTTACACCTTCTGTGCAGGCGGTTTTAACGGAAAAAAATGAAGTGATTTTTTCTTACCGCGCTCCGACTCAGAGCCGTACAATTACAGTAACTCAGGACGCAGGAAGGCGGCGATCAGCTGCAGCGCTTGTTACGGCAATGGAAGAAACATTTCCGGTTGAATTTAAACAAAATATGGCAAGTTTTGCCGAAAGAAAATAATTTTTTAAAGAGGATAAAATGAAAACAAAAATTTTTTTATGGATAACAGCTGCAATAGCTGTTATTGCGGTTGCAGGCTGTGCGTCAAATTCAGAACAAAAGCCGTTTGTACAGGAAGCAGCAAAAAACAGTGAAACGGCAGTAAGAGTAAAAGCGATTCCCAGAACAATTGTAAGCTGGCAGGGAATGAATGCAGGGCTGCCTGCAGTGCCTGAATGGTTACAGGATGCCGCTCTTACAAATTATGACGATGCCGCTAGGAAATTACGGTTGCCGGCAGGAGGTACAGGCTCTCCTATTTATCGTTACATAGAAATGACTGCGGCGGATCTTCGCGGTGCGCAAATGCGTTCTGACGCTAACTTTGCACGTGTAATTGCAAAAGAACTCCAGACCCATGTAAATGTGTTTCTTGCAAACGAAAGTATGAGCGCATCTATAAATGAACCTACAAGAGATGCAATCGGTGAAATAACACAAACAAGATCAGAGGTTACAATTTCCGGCGGAAGAATAGTTGGAGAACATTGGCAGGAATTTTCGACAGAAGGAAGATCCGGCACACAAATTATTTTATTCAGACTTTACCGCTTTGAAGCGAACGATTGGGCTGCAATAGCGGGCGGATATATGCAAAAGATTTTAGATCAGCTCCCTGTAAGACAAAGACCGGAAGAAAAAGCAATTACAGAAATGCTTCAATACGCATTAGGTCAAAGCCGTGCGCATGAAGGTCTTACTTTACAGCAAAGACAAAATGAACTTGACGCGCAGCAGAGAATGGTCGATGCGCAGATAAATATGCAGCCGCAGCAGCAGCGCGCCGCCGCCGCCGCAGAACTTGCAAAAATTCAAGCGGAAACCGAAAGAACCAGAATACAGGCGGTAACCGCAAGAGACGCTGAAATAGCGGCTTACAGTTCGCAAAATCAAACTGTCAGGTCGGCTGCAAGCACTACTGTTGCAGACGCGCCGATGATAGATGCGGCAAAAATCGCTTTGGATTTAGTTTTTTAAAGAGTATTTTTTTATGATAGCAAAACATTCTTTTATAAAATCGGCAGCTGTTTTATTATTTTTATTTTTTTCTTTACAATCAGGCAATGCGCAAAACACAAATATGTATTTTACAGGAGACGGCGGCAGAGGAAAAAAAATAACTATTCTTCCTATAAAAGGAGTCGGGCTTTCAGCGGAACAAAATTATCTTTCTTCTTTAGTTCAGGGTGTCCTTGTCCAAAATATGAGCAAATATTCTGCCTTTTCGGTATTGGACAGGGTAACTCTGGAAAAAGTAGTAGCGGAAACAGAAAGCGACATATATGCGGATAATATAAACGTAATACAGCTTGGCAATATTATACAATCTGATTTAATGATGACAGGCAGTATTACAAAAACATCCGCCGGTTTTTTGCTTCAAATAAACGTTGCGGAAACAAGAGAGGGAACTACTTCAGCATCATATTCCGGCAGCAGTACAATCGCCGATTTTGATAATTTTACAAGCATTAATTTGGCATCTTTTGAGCTTTTAAAAAGGCTAGGCATCAATTTAACCGAACGTGCAAGCAATGAGCTGTCTAAAGCCAGTTCTCAAAGAGATGTGCAAAGCCAGACAGTTCTGGCGCAGGGAATTACAGCGCAAAGGCAGGGGACACAGGTTACCGCCTTAAGTTATTATTTTCAAGCGGCTGCTATCGATCCGTCTCTTCTGGAAGCTGTAAGCCGTTCAAACTCAATGGCAGAAATTATTTCAAGCGGGCAAATCGGAGACGAAATCAGAAATGATATAGAACAGCGCAGAGCATGGTTAGCGCGGCTTATTGAAGCTGAAGAATATTTTGACAATTATTTTAAAAACTCATGTATGTGGACTTTGTTTTATACAACTGAAATATCGGTGGTAACTATAAATTATCGAACAGAAAAAGCAGACTTGAGAATAGATAGTGCTTTTCACTTTAACAGTGAAAATGGGAGATTGCTGCTTAATATATTAAATACAATTACTAGAGGTCTTAATGCAACAGGAAGAAGAGATGCATGGGGAATGAGCAGATGGCCCTTTACCGCTTTTTCTAATAAAAATCCTTTTTCAGGATCATCTAAAGATGTCTCTGTCATTTTCGAGCTTTTGAACAGCGATAATAAAATCATTGGTAGGCAGACATTCCAAGTAAATTTATGGTATGCCCTTCGAGATTCAAATGGTTTTCGTTTTGCTTCTCATATTTATAACAATAACAATAACGGTAACATATTTTTTCGTGAAATTAATGCAGATGATATAACAGATGACCTGACAATACGAATTGCAAGTGTAAACGGACAAACGCCGGAAGTTGCCGCGCGAACCGGAGTTTTGCAAATATCGGCAGTAAATAATAAAACGAACTTTCCAAGATAACTAACAAAGAACGAGGAGAACTATGATAAATAATTTATTTTTAATTAATTCCGGCAGAAAAAAAGCAGAGATACCCGCTTTTTTCTTATTACTCATTTTACTTTGTTCTTTATTGTTATTAAGCGGCTGCGCATCCGGAAACCGACATAGCGGAGTAACAACCCCCGATGAACTGGACATAGCAATCCGGGAAGCATCGGACATGCTCAATGTCAGTTTTCCGAGCGGGAGTAAAATATTAATACTCAATCTGGAATCTAACTATTTTGCATTATCTGAATATATCATAGATAAACTATTTGAAAATGCTGTAAACGCTGTAAACAATGGTTTTTCTGTTATTGATATGGACAAATCCGATTTGAAATTGTTGAGAGATGAAGAAAATTATAAAATCTCTGACTTCGGGCGGTTTTCAGGAGCGCAATTCATTGTTTACTGTGAAGTAGCTGAAATTCTCGATAAATACCGTATGGATGTCAGAGTGTATAAAGTGGAAACTGCTCAAGTAGTGAGTTCTTACTACCGCTCATTTGCTGCAACAGAAAGAATCACAGCATTGTTGAGAAAAAGCGAAGGAAATACCGGAAACTCTGCTGTTGCGTCAGGAACTTTACCGCCTCTCGGATTTACTGCCACAGGAATATCAGGAACACAGGCAAACACAGCACAGAGGCAAACACAGCCGGCGCAAAATTCATCTGCGTACTTTACAGGAGACGGAGGCGGAGGAAAACGGATTACAGTAATGCCGTTCAGGGGAGTTGGTCTTTCCAATGAACAGCAATACCTGTCTTCTTTAGTTCAAGGCGTGCTTGTTCAGAATATAAATAAATATTCTGCATTTTCTGTTTTAGACAGAGTGAGTTTGGAAAAAGTTATGGCAGAAACAGAGAGCGATATCTATGCGGAAAACCCGAATATTATTCAATTTGCAAACAACACTCAAGCGGATTATATAATTACAGGAAGAATTATAAAAACACCGGTAAATTTTACTCTGGAGATAACTGTTACAAATACACACCAGAATATAAACGAAGCATTTTATTCCGGTAATATTACTATTGAAAACTTAGAAAATTTTACCGGTATTAATTTGGCTTCTCTTGATCTTCTGGATAAACTTGGAATTAAATTATCAGATTTATCAAAAAGAGAGCTTTCAGCCGCCGGCTCTCAAAGAGATGTGCAAAGCCAGATAGCTCTCGCGCAAGGTATTACAGCGCAAAGGCAGGGATCGCAAATAGCGGCTTTAGGATATTTTTATCAGGCGGCGGCTTACGATCCCGCTCTTTCAGAAGCGTCAAACCGCACCTTTGCAATGATTGAAAATATGTCAAAAGGAAATATCGGACAAAATATTCGTAATGATATAGCTTGGCGCAGAGAATGGGTAGCGCGGCTTACAGAAACGGAAGAATTTCTGGAAAAATATTTTACTACTGCCGGCTTGTGGACCTTATTCTATGCAAATGATATACAATGGGGAGAAGTAAATTACAATGATGAAACTGTAACATTAAGTATTATTACGCATTTACAAGGATCAACTGTATTACTTCATCCCATAGAGCAGATTATACAAGCAATAACCGATGCGCTTAAAGCCACAGGAAGAAGTAAAGAATGGGATTTAGATAGATGGCCCTTTGTCAAAGTTTCTCAAAAATTATCTGTTGATCGTTATAACTGGTATCTTATGTGGGAGCCGAAATATACTATAAACTTTGAACTATTAAACGGCAACAATAAGGTAATAGGAAGAAATATATTGCAAATTAGCGACAAATTATCTTTTGGTCAAAGCATACCAGGTAGATTAGACTATTTTTGTAATGATTATAGAATGTCCCATAGAACTGATTCATTTGGCAATTCCAGAATTTCTCAAAATTTCAGAAAAAATGTTGTTTTTACCGGTATTAAATCAAGTGATATTACCGGTAATCTAACTATACGTATTACAAGCGTAAACGGACAAGCGCCGGAAACGGCAGCGCGAAACGGCTTACTGCATATAAAAGCAATAACAAAAGTACAATGGGAAAGCTACACCGCTTTTGATCCAATACTAGTAAGGGATGGCAGAATAGAAGGAGTTTGTATGACATATAATGAAAAAGATTTTATTACCCGAATAAATGAAGGAGATTTTATTATCATTGGTGATTATTTTGGAGAACCTATTACTTCAATAGGTGATCTTGTTTTTCAAAATGGAAATATTCGTGTTAGAAGAGTTACAATTCCAAATTCAATAATTTCAATTGGTAATAATGCATTCTTGGGCGATTTTACCGCTGTTTATAATAACAATAACCGCAGAGCAGGTATATATACAAATACAAATAGAGAAGGAGGAAGAACAGATAATTGGCGTTTTGCAGGAGAAGGCAATTAATAAAAGTTATATAATTAATCATCAATTTTTCTTCAAAAACCCCCTTGACAATTTTTTTAAAGTTTTATAAAGTAATCTTAGAAACAGCAAA
Source organism: Treponema sp. (assembly GCA_009787695.1). Classification (GTDB taxonomy): domain Bacteria; phylum Spirochaetota; class Spirochaetia; order Treponematales; family Breznakiellaceae; genus WQXQ01. The sequence continues at coordinate 8,393 of WQSW01000018.1, read as the reverse complement.
GGCGCTGTACCTAACCATTAAGTTTAGTGGGCAGGTACAGCGCCTTTTTTGTTTAATTTTGTGTAAGGAGCAGAAAATGAAGGATATTACAAGTTTGTTCGGAAGCATGGTCTTTAATGATGCGGTTATGCAGGCAAGGCTGCCTAAGGATATTTATAAATCCTTGAAAAAGACGATATCACAGGGAACGCATCTTGAGCAGGATGTGGCAAATGCAGTGGCAAACGCCATGAAGGAATGGGCTGTTGAAAAAGGCGCAACCCATTTTACGCATTGGTTTCAGCCGATGACAGGAACCACAGCAGAAAAACATGACAGTTTTATTTCTCCTTCCGGAGACGGCAGGATTATTATCGAATTTTCAGGAAAAGAGCTTATACGCGGTGAACCTGATGCATCAAGTTTTCCGTCAGGAGGGTTACGCGCTACATTTGAGGCAAGGGGTTACACTGTTTGGGACACCACTTCTTATGCATTCATCAAAGACGGTACTCTTTGCATCCCGACAGCTTTCTGCTCCTATTCAGGCGAAGCTCTCGACAAGAAAACGCCTCTCTTACGCTCAATGGAAGCAATCGACAAGCAAGCTATACGCATACTCAAACTTTTCGGCAACACAACGGCAAAGCGTGTAATTACGACTGTAGGTCCTGAGCAGGAATATTTTCTTATTGATAAGGATATGTTCCTTGCCCGCCCTGATTTAATTTACACAGGCAGAACCTTATTCGGCGCTCGTCCGCCGAAGGGGCAGGAACTTGAAGATCATTATTTCGGATGCATAAAGCCTCGAATTTCTGCATTTATGAAAGACCTTGATGAAGAATTGTGGAAGCTCGGTGTTTACGCAAAAACAAAACACAACGAGGTTGCACCTGCACAGCATGAGCTCGCTCCCATTTTTTCTACAACAAATATAGCGACAGACCACAATCAAATTACGATGGAATTAATGAAAACTGTCGCCAACAGACACGGTCTTGCCTGTCTGTTACACGAAAAGCCGTTCGCCGGAGTTAACGGAAGCGGAAAGCATAACAACTGGTCTATCGGGACAGACACAGGTATCAATCTTCTTGAGCCCGGTGAAACTCCGCAGGATAACGCGCAATTCTTGTTGTTCCTTGTTGCGGTCATCAAAGCAGTCGATGAGTATCAGGATTTAATGCGTCTTTCTGCAGCGAGTGCGGCAAACGATCACAGGCTTGGTGCAAATGAAGCGCCTCCTGCGATCATCTCGATGTTTATCGGCGATGAACTGAAGGGAATCCTTGACGCTATTGAGTCAGGCGCAAGTTACAAAGGAAAGGAAAAACATGAAATGGAAATCGGCGTAACTGTTCTGCCGCATTTCCCAAAAGATTCAACTGATCGTAACCGCACATCTCCTTTTGCGTTTACCGGAAATAAGTTTGAGTTCCGCATGTTAGGTTCTACTTTCTCCATTGCAGGACCGAATATTGTGCTTAACACTATTGTCGCAGAAATTTTAAATCAGTTTGCAGATGCGCTTGAAAAGTCAAAAGATTTTAACGGCGACATAGCTGCGATTGTTAAAAAAACTTACAGCGAACACAAGAGGATCATCTTTAACGGCAATAACTATTCTGAAGATTGGGTTGTTGAGGCGCAGAAGAGAGGTTTATCAAACTTAAAGACAACAGTTGACGCACTTCCTAAGTTTCTTGATAAAAAGAGTGTTGATTTATTTGAAAAGCATCATGTATTTACAAAAACAGAAATACATTCACGCTATGAAATCATGATGGAAGCTTATTGCAAGACGCTTCATATCGAAGCCCTTACAATGGTAGATATGGTTAAGGGAGAAATAATTCCTGCTTGTTTGGAGTATCAAAAGGAATTGGTTGATCTTTTAAGACAGAAAAAAACATATAACGGAAGCATGGACTGTACTCTGGAAGAGCATTTCCTTTATAACATTACAAAGTTATCAGCTTCTCTTCTTAAAAAACTGACAGCTTTGGAAAATGCGGTTTTAGAAACCTCTCAGGAGCGGGAGATTTTAGCGCAAGCGTCTTTCTACCGCGATAAAATATTTACTGCAATGTCAGAACTGCGTCTTGTCGTTGACGAACTTGAAACATTAGTTGCCAAAAAGTATTGGCCCATTCCCACTTATGCGGAGCTGTTGTATTCGGTAATTTAAAAAGAGTTAAAAAATAATTATTAACGGCGTTGCCGTTTCACACAAAGGCGTGTGTTTTTTGTTTGCACTTTAAGTGCGGCAAAGGACACACGCTATTTTTTTAGGAGGAAAGTATTATGGACTTTTCAATTTGGTTTCTGGTAGGCGTTGCATTGGTATTCTTTATGCAATGCGGTTTTGCAATGCTGGAGGCAGGTTTTACCCGCGCGAAAAACGCAGGTAATATCATCATGAAAAACCTGATGGATTTCGGGCTTGGCGCAATTGCTTTTATGCTGCTTGGTTACTGCCTTCTAGCCGCAGAAGATTATGTATTCGGGCTTATCGGGATTCCTAATCTTGGTATCATTACAGATTATAAAAATTTCAATTACTCTGATTTTATTTTTAATCTTGTTTTCTGTGCGACAGCGGCTACTATCGTGTCAGGTGCAATGGCAGAACGTACAAAGTTCAGCGCGTATTGTATTTACAGTATCGTAATCAGTGCGGTCATTTATCCAATCGAAGCAGGATGGGTATGGAATAGCAACGGCTGGCTCTCGCAATTAGGTTTTATTGATTTTGCAGGCTCAGGTGCGATCCACATGGTAGGCGGTATTTCAGGTTTTGTAGGAGCGGCATTTCTCGGCGCCCGTATCGGCAAGTACGGCAAGGACGGAAAAGCCCGCGCAATTCCCGGTCACAGTTTAACATTAGGTGCGTTAGGTGTATTTATTCTTTGGTTCGGTTGGTACGGTTTTAACGGCGCGGCTGCAGGTAACATAGATGAACTCGGATCGATTTTTGTTACAACAACAATAGCTGCAACTTCGGCTGCAGTTGCAACAATGCTCTTCACATGGATTAAAAACGGAAAGCCCGATGTTTCAATGTCGCTTAACGGTGCGCTGGCAGGTCTTGTCGGTATAACTGCAGGATGCGCCAATCTTGATGCGTTAGGCGCTCTTTTAGTCGGTTTAGTTGCAGGCGTTCTTGTAGTTGCTGCAATTGAATTTATCGATATGAAAATGAAAGTAGATGATCCTGTAGGAGCTGTTGCAGTTCATGGTGTTTGTGGTATATGGGGGACTGTTGCCGTCGGTTTATTTGCAGTAGAAGGCGGTTTATTTTACGGAGGCGGAGCATATCAACTTGGAGTTCAATCGTTAGGTGTAGTCGCTATCGCTGCATGGACCTTTGCTACAGTTGGTTTAACGTTCTTCATCATAAAGAAGGTTAACGGTCTTCGCGTTTCAAAGCAAGAAGAAATTACCGGTTTGGATATTACAGAGCACGGGCTTACAAGCAGTTATGCAGACTTCATGATTGCAGCAACAAGTGCAGCCGAAACAACTGTTGTTGACGGCGCAGTTCCGTCAGATGCGGCAATCCCTGTCGTTAATAATTCAAAGCCGGGTGCAAAGATGACAAAGGTTGTTATCATTACAAAGCAAAATAAATTTGAAGGATTAAAGGCGGCTTTCGATAAAATCGGCATAACAGGCATGACTGTAACGCAAGTACTGGGATGCGGTATGCAAAGAGGCGGAAAAGAATATTATCGCGGTATTCCTCTTACATCAACACTTTTACCAAAAGTAAAGATCGAAGTTGTTATCTGCAAAGTTCCGCTTAAGCTCTTTATTGATACAGTAAAAAAAGTTCTTTACACAGGAAACATCGGCGACGGAAAGATTTTTGTTTACGATGTTGAAAATGTCATCAAAGTAAGAACCGGCGAAGAAGGTTATGACGCTTTGCAGGATGAAGCGTAAAAAAATAAAGCAAAAATGCATAAGGAGTATTATGTGAATTTTCAAATTTGGTATCTGCTTGGTGTAGCTTTAGTGTTCTTTATGCAATGCGGTTTTGCAATGCTGGAGGTTGGATTCATCAGGGCAAAGAATGCGGCGAATATAATAATGAAAAACCTGATGGATCTGGCTTTTGGCGCTATAAGTTTTATGCTGCTAGGTTATTGTCTTCTTGCTGCACAAGATTATTTGTTTGGATTTATCGGAATTCCAAATCTTGGTATATTTACCGATTTTTCAAATTTTAATCATTCCGATTTTATTTTTAATCTTGTGTTTTGCGCGACAGCGGCGACTATCGTATCAGGAGCGATGGCGGAACGGACAAAGTTTACCGCTTATTGTATTTACAGTGTGGTGATAAGCGCTGTCATTTATCCTATCGAAGCCGGCTGGGTATGGAACGAAAAAGGTTGGCTCGCTCAAATGGGCTTTCTGGATTTTGCAGGCTCGTCGGCAATTCACATGGCAGGCGGTATTTGCGCTCTTGTCGGTGCTGCCTTTGTCGGTCCGCGTATCGGCAAGTATGGTAAAGACGGAAAGGTGAATGCCATACCGGGACATAATATAACAATAAGCGCGCTGGGAGTTTTTATTTTATGGTTAGGCTGGTACGGTTTTAACGGAGCTGCCGCAGGCAATATAGAAGAATTAGGATCAATCTTTGTAACTACTACAATCGCAGCTTGCTCAGCTTCGGTTGCGGCAATGTTATTTTCTGCAATGAAAACCGGCAAACCTGATGTTTCCATGACGCTTAACGGAGCGCTTGCAGGACTTGTCGGTATAACAGCAGGTTGCGCTTATGTTGATGCGTTAGGTGCTCTTTTAATCGGTTTAACGGCAGGTATTCTTGTTATTGTCGCAATTGAGTTTATCGATACAAGGTTGCGTATAGATGATCCTGTAGGTGCAATTGCCGTTCATGGTGTTTGCGGTTTATGGGGAACAATCGCAGTCGGTTTATTCGCTATTGAAGGCGGTTTGTTTTATGCAAATGATTTTTCTGAAGGGAACTGCGTTAACTTATTAATTGTGCAGATTTTAGGCGCTTTAGCGATTGCTGCATGGACATTTATTACAATAGGAATAACATTTTTTCTGTTAAAAAAGTTTAACGGCTTACGTGCATCCGGTTCCAGAAATGAGGAAATAATCGGTTTAGATGCAACAGAGTTAGGAACAAACAGTTATGCTGATTTTGTTTCTGTAAAATCTGAATTTGTTTTACCTGTTATTAATGCCGAGAAACAAAATAAATATGATAAAATATTTAAAGTTGTTATTTTAACAAGGAAAAGCAGATTGGAAAATCTAAGTGACGCTTTAAATAAAATCGGTATTTTTAGTATGACGGTAACTGAAGTATTCGGATGCAGAATGAAAGCGATTAAAAACGATGATTTTTACCGCGGTGTTATGGTAAATGCCGCACTGCTGCCGAGAATTAAAATTGAAATTATTATATGCAGGATACCGCTTGATTTTGTTATTGATACCGTAAAGAAAGTTCTCTACACAGGTATCACCGGTGACGGAAAAATATTTGTTAATAGAGCGGAGAATGTAATAAAAGTAAGAACAGGCGAAGAAGGCTACAGCGCCCTTCAAGAGATAAGAAATACAGCAGAAGAATAAAATAAAGAGGTTTTATGACGATTGATAAAAGGGTAAGTACAGGTCTTTCAGGGCTTGATCAAGTTATTGACCAGCTGCGTTTAGGTGACAATGTTGTCTGGCAGGTGCAGTCTATCGATGATTATTTAAAAGTTGTCCGTCCGTATATTGATCAATCAAAACGAGACGGGCGAAGGCTCGTTTATTTCCGTTTCGGCAACCATCCTCCCATCATGAATGACGATGAGCCTTCTGTTGTTTATAAACTTGACGCATCTGTCGGGTTTGAAAGTTTTGCAACCAAAGTGCATGAATTAATCGATCAGGAAGGGTTAAAAGCATTTTATGTTTTTGATTGTTTAAGCGATTTATTGGAATTCTGGTATTCTGATTTAATGATAGGCAACTTCTTTCGCGTAACGTGCCCTTTTCTTTTTGTACTGGATACTGTCGCTTACTTCGCATTGATACGCGGAGTTCACACTCATTCTACCATTGCACGTATCCGTGAAACAACTCAGCTTCTTTTAGACCTTTATCATATAGAAGAAAAACTTTATATTCACCCACTTAAAGTTTGGGAACGTTATTCGCCGACTATGTTTTTTCCTCATTTAATTGATGCAGATAAGGTTGTCCCAATTACTTCAAGCGCGGATGCCGCCTCTCTTTTTTCAGGAATGGGACAGGGAATAAAAGCGCGTGATTATTGGGATATAACTCTTGAAAATGCGTATAACATTCTCGGCGAAGACGAAGAAAAACAATCTGAAATGAAAAAACTTCTTATCAGTTTGATGATAGGAAGAGAGCCGCGCATTACTGAGTTAGCCGAATCTTACTTTACGTTACGCGACATTCTTGATATCGCATCGCGCGAGATAGGTTCCGGTTTTATAGGCGGAAAAAGTGTCGGTATGTTATTGGGCAGAAAAGTTGTAGAAAAAAACATGGCGGTTTTAGAAAACGGAGAAGAGTTATATAATAATTGGGAGCCGCACGATTCATGGTATCTTGGCTCTGATATTTTTTATACATACATCGTATACAACGATTGGTGGGAATTGAGATGCAAACAGAAAACAGACGAAGGATATTTTGAACTTGCTCCTGAATTAAAAGAAAAACTATTAAAAGGAAAATTCCCCGATATTATCCGCGAGCAATTTTATCAGATGATGGAATATTTCGGGTGGTCTCCGATTATTGTAAGGTCAAGTTCTCTATTGGAAGACAACTTCGGCAATGCGTTTGCAGGAAAATATGAAAGCGTTTTCTGCGCAAATCAGGGGCAGCCCGAAGAACGTTTTGAAGCGTTTGAACAGGCAGTGCGTACAGTTTACGCCAGCGCGATGAGCGAGGACGCTCTTGTTTACAGGCAGGGCAGGGGGTTGGCAAATAAAGATGAGCAGATGGCAATCCTTGTTCAGAGAGTTTCAGGAGACCATTACGGTGAATTATTTTTTCCGCATATTGCAGGGGTCGGACACTCATCAAATCTTTATGTGTGGAACAAAGAGATGGATACAAAAGCGGGAATGTTACGCCTTGTTTTCGGACTTGGAACACGTGCAGTAGATCGCGTAAGCGGCGATTATGCCCGCCTTGTTCCATTGGATCAGCCGGAAAAAGGACCGCCTGTCCACTACGGCGACGAGCAGAAATTTTCGCAGCATAAAGCGGATGTTCTTAATTTAAAAGAAAACCGCATGACAGAAGAGCAAGTTGATATTCTTTACAATCAGGATTTAAAAACAATAAAAGAAACATTTTTTAGTATAGATACAGCAAAACTTCGCCGTTTACAGGAGTTAGGAAGACCTACTAATCCAAAACCTGTACTGCTGGATTTTAAAAAATTGTTAGGTGAAACTCAGTTCCCGCACTTTGCAAGAAAGGTAATGCACACAATAGAAGAAGCATACAATTACCCTGTTGACATAGAGTTTACTGCAAACTTTAACAGCGAAGGAAATTTTAAATTTAGTCTGCTCCAGTGCCGTCCTCTGCAAACAAAGAGGACAGGAACTCAGGAAATAAATATACCAAAACCAGACAAAGAAAATATTTTCTTTTCTTCTGCGGGAAATTTTATGGGCGGCAATGTCCGCATATCTTTTGATTATGTAATTTTTGTAAAAGCGGAAAACTATCTTGCTCTTGCAGAGAGAGACAAGTATCAGGCGGCGCGAATAGTCGGCATGATAAATCAAAAATTAAAAGGCAGCAGCATAATGCTGATAGGACCCGGCAGATGGGGGACTACAACTCCCTCACTTGGAGTACCTGTTCATTTCAGCGAACTGTGCAACATGGCTTGTATGTGCGAGGTATCATACAAACAGGGAAACTTAATACCGGAACTATCTTTCGGCAGCCACTTTTTTCAGGACATAGTGGAAGCGAATATTTTTTATGCAGCAATTTTTGACGGGGATACTGATGTAATTTTTAATCCGAATCATGTCCTTGATAAAGAGAACTTGCTTGAACAGATGCTTCCGTCTGAGAAAAGTTTTGATCAGGTTATACATTTAACAAAGGTTGACGGCTTAACTTTGTATTCTGATATTACCAGCCAGGAAGTTCTTTGTGCGGGGAAGGGGTAGGGGAGGAATCGGTTTAATATTTATATCTTCCCTTCACTTTTTAGCTTATCAAGTTCTTTCTGTGCGTTAGCGTATCCCTGCGCTGCCGCTTTGCGGAACAATTCAACAGCTGTGGCGAGATCCTGCGCTACACCGAAGCCTTTATAATAACACCAGCCTAAATTAAACTGTGCGGCTGAGGATCCTTGATCTGTTGCTTTA